>JBAVUV010000114.1:0-4456 GCA_049696955.1 Candidatus Sulfotelmatobacter sp.
GATGACGGACGAGATGTTGAAGGAAGCGAAGACAAAAATTCTTCACATGCCGACGGTGCTGGGCGCAGACGTTCCCGCCTACAACATTCCGGGAGTGACCGCGGAATTGAAATTTACCCCCGAGGCACTGGCCGGGATATTCCTGGGAAAAATTACAAAGTGGAACGACAAGGCGCTGACCGGTGTGAATCCGGGAGTGAATTTGCCGGATAAAGACATCATCGTGGTGCATCGTTCGGATGGGAGCGGGACGACCTATATATGGACGGACTATCTGTCGAAGATCAGTCCGGAATGGCAGAGCCAAGTGGGAAAGGGCACGTCGGTGAAGTGGCCGATTGGGCTGGGAGGAAAAGGGAACGAAGGCGTAGCGGGTTCGATCCGGCAATTGCAGGGATCGATTGGATACGTGGAGCTGATCTACGCGGTGCAAAACAACATTCCTTACGGCAGTGTGAAGAATGCGGCGGGGAATTTTGTGAAGGCTTCGCTGGAGAGTGTGACGGCGGCGGCGGCTTCGTCGCCGAAAATGCCGGCGGATTTTCGGGTTTCGATTACCAATGCACCGGGTAAGGATGCGTATCCCATTTCGAGTTTCACCTGGTTGCTGATTCCGGCGCAAGCGAAAGATCCGGCGAAAGGGAAAATTCTGGCGGATTTTCTGAACTGGATGGTGACGGATGGTCAGAAGATGACGGCTGCGCTTTCTTATGCGCCACTGCCTGAAGGCGTTGTCGAAAAAGAAAAGGAAGCAATCAAGCAGGTCAAATAAGATTCAAGGTTGATTTGTCATAGCACTAAAAAATAAGGAGAGTGTAATGAATTCTGCAGGGAAGTGGTGCGCGATTCTGTGTCTGGCTACGAGCATGGCGGCGCAAACCAGTACGCCCCACAAACCTAGGAAAGCGAGAACAACGGCTGCGACAGCGGCGGAAGTGCAAGCTTTAAAGGACGCAGTGGCAGCTCAGCAGGCCGCACTGGCGGCGCAGCAGCAGGAGATACAGGCGCTGCGCGATGAATTGCATCACAAAGATCAGGCTGTGAGCCAAGTGCAGGCCACCGCCGCCGACGCCGCCGCCAAAGCGGATGCGGCCCAGGCTCAGGCTAGCCAGCAGCAAGCGACCGTGACGGAACTGAAGAGCGACGTGACGGATCTGAAGACCAACGTGAACAACACAGCCCTGTCTCTGCAAGAGACGCAGAAGACCGTGCACACGGAAATCGAGAGCCCGATCGCCCTTCACTACAAGGGAATCACGATCACGCCGGGCGGATTCGTGGCGGCTGAATTTGTGAGGCGGTCGCGGGCGCTGGCATCCGACATCAACACGCCTTTCAACTCTCTGACTATGCCGGGAGCCAGCCAGAGCGCGATTTCAGAGTTCTTTGGTTCCGGCCGTCAGTCAAGAATTTCAGCTTTGGCCGAGGGGAAATTGGCGAGCGCCAAGCTATCTGGCTATGTGGAGGCTGACTTCCTTTCGGCGGCTGTAACCTCCAACAACAATGAAAGCAACAGCTACTCGCTGCGGCAAAGGCAAGCGTGGGGACAGGCGGCGTTGGATAGCGGCTTTACCGTCACAGGCGGACAGATGTGGAGCCTGGTGACCGAGACGAAGCACGGCGTGGATAATCGCACCGAGGCACTGCCGATGACGATCGATCCACAGTACACGGTTGGCTTCAGTTGGGCGCGACAGTACGGGCTTCGAGTCAGTCAGAACTTTGGCAACAAATTCTGGCTTGCCGCCTCCATCGAGAATCCGGAGGCAACAGTTACGAGCCACAACAACGCGGACAACTTTGTTGTGGGTTCCGCGGGTGCCAGCGGGGGTCTGTACAACTCCGCGATTTCCACTTGCACCACCGCTCTGAACAGCAGCGGGGCTCCGGTAACGACGTGCAGCCCGATTGCCAACTATTCGTTCAACCCTTCGCCTGACATCATCGCCAAGGCGGCGTTTGAGCCTGGATTCGGGCATTACGAAGTATTTGGAATCTACAGCCGGTTCCGCGACCGGATATTTCCTTGCGGCGAAGTAGCATCGGCAACTACGCTTTGCGGTGGTAGCACGACGGCTGGCCCGAACGCTCTGGGAGCCACCAACGTGTCGAACAACGGAGGAGGCGTGGGCGCCAATGCACGCTGGTCGTTCGCAGAAAAACATGTGGACTTCGGTCTGCATGCGCTTACGGGACGCGGTATTGGACGCTACGGTACGGGCGGCTTGCCGGATGCGGCGGTTTACGCGGACGGCGGGCTTGATCTGGTCCGCTCGTATCAAGGCCTGGCTACGCTGGAATGGCACAGCAAAAAGTGGGACGTTTATTTCAACGGCGGCGCGGAATATGCAGGGAGGGCGGCGGGCTACGATCCGATCGAGAACAAGTTCATCGGATACGGTTCTCCGAGTTTCTCGAACAAAGGTTGCTACACGGAAACGGCGCCGGGAGTTGGCACCGGCTTCATTCCCGGAGGTCTTTCAAATTGCACCGCCGACACGCGGGTGCTGCTGGAGGGCACGGCCGGTTACTGGTATCGCATATATACCGGTCCCAAGGGACGGTTGCAATACGGTATTCAGTACTCTTATGTAGCGCGTGACACCTGGCACGGAACTGGCTTTTCCCCGGGAATTGGCGTCTCGCCGAGTGGCCTGGACAATATGGTGTTTACGTCCTTCCGCTATTACCTGCCGTAGATGGGAGTGTGGAAGTTGCTTTTACCGGCGCGCCGCATGGCGGAGTTTGCTATTGCGACGCGCCGGAGTTTTTTTCCGATCCATCTGCCAGGGAGTTGGGGAATTTCTGCTTTGATCCCTCCGGGTGCGGCTTGGTCGAGGATGTTTTATACTAGTTCTAGTTGGTGGCTATATCCCCCCAGTTTGATCGCTTGCGGATCGCAGTCGACAACGAGAATTTGAATATAGTGTAAGACTCTGCACATGGCTCGCCTTTCGCTGGAAAATCCTGAGTACTACCTCAACCGCGATACCTCGTGGCTTGCGTTCAATAAGCGTGTGCTCGAGGAGGCGGAAGATGCGGGAAATCCGCTGCTGGAACGGCTGAAGTTTCTCGCCATCTCGGCCAGCAATCTGGACGAGTTTTTCGAGATTCGCGTAGCCGCCATGATGCAGCAGATCGAAGACGGCTATAACGAAGCGGGCCCGGACGGGTTGACCCTGAATGACAAGCGCGAGGTTCTGGCGCGGCTTACGCACAAATTTGTGGATGAACAATACGAGTGCTGGAATATGCTTCGGCCGGCGCTGGCGGAAAACGGGATTCGCGTGCTTGGGATGCATGAACTGGATGCCGAGGCGCGGCGGTTCGTCGACGAGTATTGCGAGAAGGAATTAGATCCGCTGCTTACCCCGGTGACGGTGGATCCGGCGCATCCATTTCCTCGCGTGATCAATAAAGCGCTGTGCCTGGGACTTCTGTTGCGCAGGCGCCGCCGCTCGGCGTTGACCTACACCGGCGTGGTTTCGGTACCGCGCAGTTTGCCGCGGTTGGTAAGGCTGCCATCGGAGAACACGGCGGACTTTATTTTTCTGGCAGACCTGGTGGCCCACCACGCGCAGAACATGTATCACGGCTACGACATTGTGGCGGCGGCGCCGTTTCGGGTAACCCGGAACAGCAATCTTTACCTGCAGGAAGAAGAGGCGCGGAATCTGCTGGAATCGGTGCGGGCGGAGTTGCATAACCGGCGCAAGGGCGATGCGGTGCGCATGGAAATTGAGGTGGACGCCGACCCGGAAATGATCGACCGGTTGCGAACGGTGTTTGAACTGGATCCGTGGCAGGTGTTTCCGGTGAATGGCCCGGTGAATCTTTCGCGGCTGTTCAACGTGTACGACCAGACGGCGAGGCCGGACTTGAAATACCGTCCGTTTGCGCCGCGGGAGCTGCGGTTGACGGCGAAATCGCAAAATCTGTTTGAAGAGTTACGGCGGCACGATGTGCTGCTGCACCATCCTTACGATTCCTATGATGCAGTGGTCGCGTTTATTGAGTCGGCGGCGGAAGACGATCAAGTGCTTTCGATCAAGCAGACGCTGTACCGGACGAATGAGCATTCGCTGATCGTTCCCTCGTTGATTGACGCGGCCTCGCGAAAAGAAGTGACGGCAGTGGTGGAGTTGAAAGCGCGGTTCGATGAAGCGCATAACATCCGCTGGGCGCGTGATCTGGAAGATGCTGGGGTGCAGGTATTTCACGGGCTGGTGGGATTGAAGACGCATTGCAAACTGTCGCTGCTGGTGCGGCGCGATCCCGATGGAGTGCCGCGCAGCTATGCGCATATTGGAACGGGAAATTACAATGCCACCACCGCCAAGATTTATACCGATTTGAGTCTATTCACGGCGAATCCAGCGGTTACACGCGCGGTGCACGATGTTTTCAGCTTTCTGACCGCGTATGCGGAGAATCCCAGTTACGATCCGCTGCTGGT
>JBAVUV010000115.1:0-2680 GCA_049696955.1 Candidatus Sulfotelmatobacter sp.
TCCCTACCCCACCATGGTGCGGGATTTCCATCGCGTAATTGGGCGTGAGGCGCGGGCACAGATTCTGAAAGCGGAAGGGAAACTACCGGCGGCGATCATTGCCTGCGTCGGTGGAGGATCGAACGCCATCGGGATTTTCTACGATTTTATAAACGATAAAAAAGTTCGCCTGATCGGTGTGGAAGCCGGCGGTCGCGGCGAGGCGCTCGGCGAACACGCAGCCCGGTTCCGCGGAGGATCTCCGGGAGTTTTGCAGGGCACATATTCTTATGTCTTGCAAGATTCAGCAGGGCAGATTGCCAATACGCATTCGGTTTCCGCGGGACTGGATTATCCATCGATTGGGCCGGAGCATGCGGCTTTGCGCGAGATCGGGAGGGCGGAGTATGTCCCTGCTTCGGACGCGGAAGCGCTCGAGGCGACCACTCTGCTGGCGCGAACCGAAGGCATCATCCCCGCTCTCGAGTCTGCGCACGCCATTGCAGAAGTCGTGAAGCGTGCGCCCGGTATGAAGAAGTCAGATGTGGTGATTGTGAATGTTTCTGGTCGTGGAGATAAAGATATTGGAATTATGCGGGAAAGCTTGCGACTTGATTAATTGATTGATGATTTTTGATTGTTGATTGGGGCGTGCGGTAAGCACGAGGGTTTCAATCAGCAATCATCAATCAACAATTTCTCTTCATGCCTCTGTCTTTTTACAAAAAGCCGGCGCTGATTGCGTATGTGACGTGCGGCGATCCGCATCTCGCGACGACGCGTGCTATCGTGCTGAGTGCGATAGAGGCAGGCGCGGATGTGATCGAACTCGGCGTGCCCTTTAGCGATCCGGTGGCGGATGGTCCGGTGATTCAGCGTGCCAGTGAGCGCGCTCTGAAACAGGGGACTTCGTTGTCGCAGGTGCTAACCCTGGCTGCAGATGTGCGGCAGCAGGCACAATCGACGGGGCTGGTTGTGTTTTCCTATCTGAATCCCATCTTGCGGATGGGTATACAGAAGTTCTGCAAAGTGGCACGGCATGCGGGAGTGGACGGAGTGCTGGTAACGGATTTGCCGGTAGAAGAAGCGGACGAGTATCTTCGAGCAATGCATGCGCATGACTTGGCGCCCATATTCCTGGCAGCACCCACAAGTCCGGACGAGCGCCTGCGGCGAATTGCGCAAGCTTCCCGCGGGTTCGTATACGCCGTCTCGCGCACCGGAGTTACCGGAGCGCGTCAGCAGTTGGCGGCGGACGCCGAAAAGCTAGTGCGGCGTTTGCGGCTCGTGACTAAGCTGCCAGTAGCCGTAGGATTTGGAATTTCAAACCCAGGACAGTTTGCCGAGGTCGGCGCGTTCGCCGATGCAGTGGTAGTAGGCAGCGCAATTGTTGAAACGATTGAGCGAAATCCGGGCCGGGAGGCGGAGGCAGTCGGCGAATTTGTGAAAAGTTTACAGCGGCCAGCTGCCAGCGTTTGATTTAGAGATTCAAGATCTAAGTAAGCGGGCTATCCAACTGAGCAAAGTGCAGACTGGCTTTCATGGACATCGCAGATTGGCGGAAGAAAATCGATGAGCTGGATCGACGGCTCGTGGAGTTGCTGAGCGCGCGCGCCCGGGCGGCGGTCGAGATTGGGAGATTGAAAAGAGACACGAATCTGCCAGTCTACGAGCCGGAGCGTGAGCGGATTGTGTTTGAAAATGTGCAGCAGATGAATCGAGGTCCCTTGCCAGGTCGTGACCTGGTGCGAATCTATGAGCGGATTATGGATGTAATGCGGAATATTCAGAAGGAAGGAATCGGAGTCAAGATGGAGGGTACGAAGTCGGAGACAGAGCTGGATTCGGAAGTGAACGATTGAGCTAGCCGTTTGGCGTGGCGCTCAGTGGTGTGGAAATGAAACCGGAATTCCGGTCGGAATGACATGCAATAGCGGCAAGATGCAAACTGGAAACAGAGCATTTCTATGATTGTGGCGATGCAGGAAATAGCGGATGAGACCCAGATTCAGCAGGTAATCGAACACCTGGTCAAAATCGGATTCGAAGTGCACCGCTCTACCGGAGCGCGGCAAACCGTGCTGGGCGCGGTGGGAGCGGGAATCGATTTCGACATTCGCAATCTGGAGTTGCTTCCCGGAGTCCAGGAAGTTCATCGCATCAGTTCTCCATATAAGTTGGCCGGGAAAAGTTTTCGTCCGGAGGGAACGATCGTCAAGCTGGCGAATGGAGTCGATATTGGTGGGAACGAAGTGATCATGATGGCGGGGCCTTGTACGGTGGAATCCAGGGACCAGCTTTTTACCACGGCGGAAGCGGTCTCGAAAGCTGGAGCAAAGGTGTTACGCGGCGGGGCGTTCAAGCCGCGGAGTTCTCCTTACTCCTTTCAAGGCCACGGGGAAGATGCGCTGAAATTGATGCGCGAGGCCGGGGAGAAGTTCAAGCTTCTCGTGGTGAGCGAGGTGATGGAAATTTCGCAGATTCCGATGATGCTTCCTTATGTGGATATCCTGCAAGTAGGAGCGCGCAACATGCAGAACTTCAACCTGTTGCGCGAACTCGGTAAAGTGCGCAAGCCGGTCCTGCTGAAGCGCGGAATCGCGGCGACATTAGAGGAATTGCTGCTCTCGGCGGAATACATTATGGCGGGCGGCAATTACGAGGTCATCCTGTGCGAGCGCGGCATTCGTACATTCGAGAC
>JBAVUV010000116.1:0-1675 GCA_049696955.1 Candidatus Sulfotelmatobacter sp.
GCGGTGAAGCGGGGAGCCAGCGACATTCACATCGAGCCCTACGAAAAAGAATTTCGCGTTCGCTTCCGTATTGACGGCGTTCTGCAGGCGATCATGTCGCCGCCGATCAAGCTGAAGGACGCCATCACCTCCCGCCTGAAAATCATGGCAAAGCTCGATATCAGCGAGAAGCGCTTGCCACAGGACGGCCGCATCATGCTGAAGATGAATATTGGCGGCCGCAAGAAACAGCTCGACTTCCGTGTCAGCACTTTGCCCACGCTGTGGGGCGAAAAAATCGTGCTCCGCTTGCTCGATAAAGAAAATCTGCGCCTCGACATGACCAAGCTCGGCTTCGAGCCGGAATCTCTGGTCAAGTTCGAAAAAGCCATCCTCAAGCCTTATGGCATGGTGCTGGTAACCGGACCCACGGGATCAGGAAAAACCAACACTCTGTATTCCTCGATCTCGCGATTGAACCAACCCGATACCAACATTATGACAGCTGAAGATCCGGTCGAATTTCAGTTGGGCGGCGTCAATCAGGTCCAGATGAAGGAGCAGATTGGATTAAACTTTGCCGCCGCACTGCGTTCCTTCCTGCGTCAGGATCCCAACATCATTCTGGTCGGCGAAATCCGCGACTTTGAAACTGCGGAAATCGCTATCAAGGCCGCCCTCACGGGCCACTTGGTGCTTTCCACGCTTCACACCAACGGCGCTCCGGAAACGATCACCCGTCTGATGAACATGGGCATTGAGCCGTTCCTTGTGGCGACTTCGGTTCACCTGATCTGCGCCCAGCGCCTGATTCGCCGCATTTGCAAAGACTGCATTGAGCCCGTCGAAGTTCCCATACAAGCTTTGATCGAGGAAGGATTTACCCCCGAAGAAGCCAAGACCGTCAAGATTCAAAAAGGTAAAGGCTGCGGCGTGTGCAACAACACCGGATACAAAGGCCGCTGCGGTTTGTACGAAGTGATGGAAGTGGATGACGAAATCAGAGAACTGGTTCTGGTGGGCGCATCGGCGCTGGAATTAAAAAAGAAAGCGATCGAGCGCGGCATGATCACGCTGCGCCGCAGCGGATTGATCAAAGTGGCCGCTGGAATGACTACGCTTGAGGAAGTTGCCCGCGAAACGATTCATTAATTCAGCATTTAGAGGAAGGGAAACATTATGGGTTTGTCGTTAAGCGATCTGCTCAAAAGAATGCTGGAGATGAGTGGCAGCGATCTTCACATCACCACCAATTCGCCTCCACAAATTCGCGTGCACGGACACCTTGTGCCGCTCGACTTACCGCAGATGACGCCGGCAGAGACCAAGCAGCTCGCCTACAGCGTCATGACGGATTCGCAGAAGCATCGCTTCGAAGAAAGCCTTGAACTTGACTTTTCTTTCGGATTGAAAGGGCTGGCCCGCTTCCGTGCCAACGTATTCAATCAGCGCGGAGCCACAGCCGCCGTCTTCCGTTTAATTCCTTTTGAGATTAAGTCCTTCAACCAACTCGGTCTGCCCGCCGTGGTCAGCAAGCTTTGCGATAAGCCACGCGGCCTGGTTTTGGTAACCGGACCAACCGGTTCCGGAAAATCGACCACGCTGGCCGCGATGATCGACAAAATCAATAGTGAACGGCACGACCACATCCTCACCATTGAGGATCCCATCGAGTTCGTTCACATGAACAAGAACT
>JBAVUV010000117.1:0-7540 GCA_049696955.1 Candidatus Sulfotelmatobacter sp.
GAGCAATGTTCTCTTCCAGGAGCGATCCCTTCCAGGCCCGCATGGCCGCCATTGCAATTACTGCGGCGGGATAGGTTGCCGCGATGGTGATACCGGCGCGCAGGCCAAGATATGCGTTGGCCGCTCCCAGGACGACCGTCATCAAGAGTCCAAGCAGCACCGCACGCAGAGTAAATTCCTTCATTTGCATGTGCTCGGGAACGAAGGGGACGTGTTTCCTGTCGCCCGTTTCGGGGCCGGTGGGAACAGGACTGCTCATCGGCGAAATCCTCGCAACTTGTGGGATGAAGGCAACATATTGCGCAACCTGTTAGAAACACGGGAACGGCGCACGTTAGCACGCGGGCAGGCTGATTTACAAGTGCGATGCGGGTTGCGGCGTTGCCAATGGTGAGAAATACCGCCTCTTGTTTGCCGGCCGCCTTGAGGTAAAATGGTTGTACTCGTCTGTTCGCCCCTGCGCGGTTTCAACATTCCGAGGTGCAAACGTGACTAAGAATTCCCCCGATCAGCTGTGGTTCCAACGGTATTTCGAATTTCACTGCGACGACTGCGGCGGCGATACGGGTTTCCGTTCGCGGCGCCGCACATTTTCCGAGCGCTACTTGCTTCCGATTTTTCTGCTGCAGCCGGTGCGCTGCGCAGAATGTTTCCGGAGAGATTACCGATTCATTTTCATGCCGGTGCGGGAGCGGCTCTCCGAAGTGGTGGTGAAGTTGCCGAATTGTCTGCCTCCTGTTTCCGCTAAAGAATCCGGCAACACCCGCAACGTTGCCTAGCCGGGCTGAACGCCGTTATACTGGCTATAAGCAGGCAGCGCGCAAGCGTCCATACCTTGCGGGATCACGGAGGCCGTCTTCAGCAGTAGTGGAGACCGAATTCGGGCTATCCAGGCCAAAGCCACAGCGGCAGGGCCTTCTATTGCTCCGGTAGCCCATGGATCGTGGGCGCGACGAATTTCTTGCCAAGTCGCCGAAAATCTCTTTACAGTTCTCTTTCCCTCCGATTGCCGCCTGTGCGGCGAACCGCTGGTCAAAGTGTCCCGTTTGCCAGTGTGCCAGGAATGTCTTGATGGAATGCACCGCATCGCGGGCGGGATCTGCGCGATTTGCGGCGAACGCCTTTTTTCTTCTCACGCGCTATTGACGGATGAGGGAGTGCCCCGTTGTGGATTGTGCCGTCGCATCGAACCCCCTTTTGTGCGAGCTGTGGCTTACGGCAGCTACGAGGGAGGGTTGCGGGAGTTGATTCATCTATTGAAATATGCGTCGGTGCGGCCAGCTGCCAATGTTTTAGGACGAATGCTGGCTGAGACGATTGAGGAACTCGAACCTGACTTCCTGTCTGAAACTATTACGGTTGTTCCGGTCCCTTTGCATCGTAGCAGGATTCGCCAACGCGAATTCAACCAAGCCGAGACTATCGCCCGGCTCGCGATGAAGGTCATGCCTGTGCCGGATCATTTCACTCTGTGTCCTGACGCGCTCGAGCGAAAGCGCGAGACGCTGTCGCAGACTGGCCTTACCAGCCACCAGCGGCGGGAGAATGTGCGTGGAGCATTCGGAGTGGCGCATCCCGAAGTGGTGAAAGGTCATGAAGTGCTGGTCGTGGACGATGTATACACTACGGGGGCAACCGTCTCAGAGTGCGCGCGGGTGCTCCGGCGTGCTGGCGCAACCAGAGTTTGGGTCGCAACGGTTGCGCGAACGCTGAAGAATTCCGAGCAACATGTGGAGGTTCAGTTCTCCGACGATATGGCGAGCAGTGAGGAAGCTGTCGGCCAGGAAATTCCTCTGGCTCGGGCAGCCGGCATTTAGTCGGAAGAGGGTGGTGGTTTCGTTTGTAGCGTCCAATCAGGGACGAGATCGGGAGCCAGCAAGAAAGGGCTCAAAGGGACGATCGAGCATCATGTCAGCGAGAATGGAAGGCGATGCGGGACACAGCGCGGGACACAGCGGAAGACACGCCGCTAACCTGCTCGCGGCCACGGCTGTGCATCACGATGGCAACGGGCATGCGCTGCACGCACCCGTGCTGGTGCTGAATGCTTCGTATGAGCCGATCAATGTCTGCGCCGCGCGCCGCGCTCTGGTTCTGGTGCTGAAGGGCGTGGCCATGACGGAGGAAGAGAATGGACACTTCCTGCATGCGGCGCGTATCGCCATGCGTGTGCCTTCGGTGATCCGGCTGCTGGAATATCGCCGCATCCCGCACCAGAGCCGCGCGTTGTCGCGAAAGAACATTCTGCTGCGCGATCGCAACACCTGCCAGTATTGCGCCACTGTGCTCGCCTCAAGCGAGTTGACTCTGGATCACGTGATTCCACGCTCTCGCGGAGGATCGTCGACGTGGGAGAATCTTGTCGCCTGCTGCCACACCTGCAATCGGCGCAAGGGAAATCAGTTTCCCCTTGAAGCGGGCATGAAGCTGATGCGCGAACCTCGCGCCTTTAATCTCCACACCAGCCGCCACATTATGCGATTAATGGGACGGTCGGATGATAAGTGGAGAAAGTATCTGTTCTACTGAGCTTTCAGCTATCAGCGCTCAGCTCTCCGCTAACGGTTTCGGCTGAGAGCTGAGAACTATTTCTGCGGCGGCTGCGGATTCGGCGCGGCTTCCGGCCTCTTCTGATCCGGATTCTGATTCTGATCGGGCGGAGGCGCGTTCTGATCTTTCTGATCGGCCCGGGGAACTTCCTGGCCGTTATACAGAATTCTCACATTCGATCCGAACCGTTTGTAGTCTTCGTATTTCACAATCTCGCGGATGTGAATGTCGCCGGTATTGAAGTGCAGCGTATCGTCGGCGCGTGTGTAGGTGGGAAACCAGTACTGGTTATCGATCTGCTGCCGCCAAGTGGTGAACTTGGGGTAGAGATGTTCTTCTTTGCCCTTCTTCTTCGTGTCTTTGATTTCCGGAACGGCCTGGCCGAAGGTCTTCACGATCTGGTAATCGTGATCATCGACCCAGATGCGTCCCTGGAAGTAGCGCTTTTTCCCGACGATCTGCTTGGGAGCGATGTCGAAAACATAGCAGTGCAGCTGATCTTCCTGCTGCTGGCCTACATAGAGAATGTTGTATTCCGGGATTTCATCGCTCGTGAGCACGAACGGCAGACGATTGCGGAAATCCTGAACGTCGCCTTCGTCGAGCGACAGTCCGCCTTGCTCCAGGGAAGATGCTGGCGCAAAGACGACGTTTTCAATGCGATGTCCCTTATCGTCGTAGAGAACGTCGAACACTTCGTGGTATTCACCGGTAACCGTGTTGCCATCACGGGTCTGGACCTTGATGTCTTGCCGGTAGGTGTAATGCTCGCGCGCCTCTTTGAATAATTTTTCCCGAGCGGCAAAGCGGGTAATCATTTCCTCGGGTGTAATTCCTTTGGGCGGAGCGGGATCGAGCGGGCCTTCCTGTGCAATGGCGGGCAGAGCGGCCATCGCCACTGTGAGCAAGGTGAAGGTACAAATAACTGCGCGGAGAAAGACCGGCCTCATACTTCCTAGTCTACCGAATCTGGGAGTTCGTTGCTGAAGCGGCATACCGCGGCGACCCTCCCCCGACCCCTCTCCACTCAGTGAGGCCGAGGGTAGGGCGCTGCAGTTCTGCCGCTAACTTGGATGCCATATTGGAAAAGGGGTTGCCGTCCGGGGAATTCCTGGAAATAGCCTGCCGTTTCAACGCCGGGTGGATTGCAGAATAGGGAAATGCGTCCTGGGGGAACTCTCGATATCTGTGACATGCCCGCAACGCGCTCGCCTTCAGGCGTCCCGCCGGGACGCGGTTGTATTTTTACGGTATGCGTTCCCGCCAGTGAACTGGCGGGCTACTTTCTAAGGTGCCTACGGCACCGCTGCCCGCGCCAACTGAACATGTCAACTGAACATAGTGTAGGGGACGCACGCTTGGTCAAACCTGCTAAACTCTTTCGTTTGCTAAGGAGCGTGTACATGCGCCGTTTTGCGTTTGTTGCCCTGGCTGTCATTGCGTTTACTTTTCCTGCGTTTGCCCAGGCCAAGCATCCGTTCACTTTCGAAGACATGATGAAGCTGAAGCGCGTGGGCGAGCCGGAAGTTTCGCCGGATGGCAAGTGGGTGATCTTCAGCGTGGTCGATGTGAATCTCGAAGCCAATACGAAGACGCCGCATATCTGGATCGTGCCTACGGCCGGAGGGCAGGAGCGCGAGATCATCGGTGATCAGGACGCGGATCGTCCGCGCTGGGCACCGGATGGAAAGCGGTTCGCGTTTATCTCGACGAAAGAAAAAGGATCGCAGATATGGATCGCGGACTTTGATGGCGCGTCTGGGACTGTTACCAGTATTCATGTGTGGACATTCTTCGGCATGGAAGCCGACGGGGAATTGTGGTCGCCGGATGGAAAAAGTCTACTCTTCACGTCGAACGTCTATCCGGAATGTGATAATCCCGCATTCGTGCGAGAGTACAACTGCAATCTTGGAAAGCGAGATGAAGCAGTCAAGTCGAAAGTAAAAGCGCAGCTCTTTACTCACCTGCTTTATCGTCATTGGGATGCATACAAAGAGGGGAAGCGAAGCCACATTTTTGTGATAGCGGCGCCATCTCCCGACGAGTCGTGGGATGCCTCGAGGAAGCCAGCACGGCTGAGTTCGTACCGTGATCTCACACCCGGCGACTACGATGCGCCCGTGTTCTCGCTTGGTGGTCAGGACGACTACGCCTTCTCGCCCGACGGGCAGGAGATTTGCTACGCGTCGAATCACGACAAAAATCCAGCGGATTCCACCAACAACGATCTGTGGATCGTCCCGGTCAATGCCGGCACGGACCATGTGGGGACAGCCGCCTCGGCTGTCCAGGTTCTGGCACAAACCAAGAACATCACCGCCGACAATCCCGCCAGCGACTCGACGCCGCTCTATTCGCCGGATGGCCGCTACATCGCCTACCGCGCCCAGCAGCGTCCGGGATATGAGGCCGACCGCTTTCGGTTGATGCTGTACGGCCGCAAGACGGGCGAGAAGAAGAATCTGACAGAGAAGCTCGATTCGTGGGTTGGCACGTTCGTGTGGTCGCCGGATTCCAAACGAATCTATTTCGCGCACCAGTGGCAAGACGAATCTCCGGTGGAATCATTCGCGATTGACCGACCTTTTGATCAGACAGTCGCCGTCGACGGTGATGCCAAGGAGACAGCCCGGCATAACGCTGAGTTAGTTGTTCGCGATGGTTACAACGACGATCTAGCCTTGACCCCGAATGGAAAAATGATCGTCTTCACCCGAATGTCGATCTCATTTCCCACCGCGATCTACAAAACGGATTCCGAGAGCAGCGTGACCAATCAGCTTACTCATCCCCCCGCAAGCTTGACTCATATTAACGATGCTGTTCTCTCTCAAATCGCAATGTCTCCGCTCGAATCCTTTTGGTTCCCCGGTGCTCACAACGACAAGGTCGAAGGCTTCCTGGTCAAGCCGCCGAACTTCGATGCCAGCAAGAAATATCCCGTGAAGTTCCTCATCCACGGCGGGCCACAGGGCGCGTGGGGAGACGACTGGAGCTATCGCTGGAATCCGGAACTCTTTGCGGCTAATGGATACGTGGTCATCATGATCAACTTCCACGGCTCGACCGGCTATGGGCAGAAGTTCATCGACGCCATCAACGGCGACTGGGGCGGCGCTCCGTTTGAAGATCTGATGAAGGGCCTCGACTACGCAGAAGAGCATTACGCTTTTATTGATAAGACCCGCGAATGCGCGCTGGGCGCCAGCTACGGCGGATACATGGCCAACTGGATTCTCGGCCATACCGACCGCTTCAAGTGCATCGTGACGCACGATGGCATGTTCAACGCCGAATCCGCGTGGGGGACGACCGAGGAACTCTGGTTCAACGACTGGGAGTTCAAGGGCACACCTTACGACAACCGCGCGTTATATGAGAAGTGGTCGCCGAGCACGTATGCGAAAAATTTCAAGACGCCGACGCTCGTAATTCACGGGCAGAAAGATTACCGGCTGGACGTGTCGCAGGGATTCGATCTCTTCACCACGCTTCAGATGGAAGGCGTGCCGTCGGAGATGCTTTACTTTCCGGACGAAGGCCACTGGGTGCAGAAGCCGCAGAATTCGCAGCTCTGGTATAAAACTGTGAATGATTGGGTTGATCGGTGGACGAAGAAGTAGGTGGGCTTCGGCTTTTCGGCAAAACGCGACACCGATGCTGACGATGCAAGATGATCAACGGAGCGTCCCGTAGGGACGCCTGAAAATAGCCCGGCGTTTCAACGCCGGGTTGATAGAGCCATTGGTGGAACTAGTCTCGTTAGGGACGGCTGAAATTTCGCGGCCGTTTCAGTTGTGCCTCCGGCACAAGATTGATTTTTTGACGCTGTATTCCCGCCAGTAAACTGGGCGGGCTATTGTCGACGGTCCCTCCGGGACCTGCGGTACTCGCGGGTACTTGTCCCGATCTAGGGGAAGCTTTCCATCACATCCACTAGGGCGGCGTTTGTTCCTGCCGAGACTTGTATTTCGACTTCTAGAAGTCCCGTGAACGATCCGAGGCTCGGCAGAAAGTTCGTAAGGCCATTGGCATCGCTGGTAGTGCTGCTTTGGCTCGCCGCCAGGATGACGGGCGTTGCCGGTTGTGTGACCGTTGTGTCCCCGGAGGTCAGCGTTAGATCGTTGGCCGGCGGCCGCAGCACCGTGGATTGAAACAGGACGCTTGCTCCCAGAACGGGATTAGGAGGAACAGACGAATCCGTGACACGGACTGTAAGGAGCTGAAATGGTGGGGTGGTGATGACTTGTCCAGCTCCGGCCACCGCCTGCAGGTTCAAAGCTGAAGCCGCGACCGCGTTGCCATACGCAGTCTGGCAGGGGCTGCCGGAGGCAACGCAAGCGACGACCTGCACATTGGCCGCGAAGGTTGTCAGTGTGAGCGTAACCGCCGCATAGCCCGTGCTGTTCGTGACTGCGCTCGCGGCACTGAGAGAGCCGCTTCCTTGAGCGATCCTGAAATCGACGGTCACGCCGGCCTGCGGCGTTCCGGTACTCACAACCCGGGCCGTGATCGGCACATTCAGGGTGGCTCCCTGGGCAATCCAGAGGTACGGGGTGCTAATTCCGATATCGGAAGCTGTGGATGTCGCTGACAGAGTGCCGGAAACCGATTGCGCCGGATTGTAGGTTGCGGGAGCGAGTGTGGCCGTGAAGGTGGCAACTCCGGCAGCGGCGGGAGTGATCGAGGTGGAAGCTATGCCGCTTTCATCCGTGGCTACCGAACAACTGGAAACTCCGCCGCAGACGGAGAGTGTTGCGCCGTTCGTGGTGCTCCATACCACCGTTGCGCCGTTGACGGCGGTCACGCCATCGGAGACGACGACCTTGACCCGCAGCGGATTGGCGGCTTGGGTGCCTACGGGCGTTTGAGGATTGGTTCCCTGTAACAGGACGATCTGATCGGTCGATGCCGCTCCCATGGTGAGCGCATTGGTCATAGTGGAAACGGAGCCGCTGGCCGGGTCGGTGATGGTGATGGTCTGGGG
>JBAVUV010000118.1:0-4656 GCA_049696955.1 Candidatus Sulfotelmatobacter sp.
ACAGATCAGGGTGAATTCGCTGGAAGCGCAGACCAGGTAACCTGCACGTCGAGTCTTTTGTCACTCCCTGACACCCACGACTAACCGGTCATCCACTGGTTTATGAGAAATGGAGGTGCGCTAAGAGCCCTGTTTTGGGTCTGATTATTTTCGGCGAATCCGCTTTTTCATTCGCGCTTGGAGTGATGATGGCGGAGCTACGCAGTATTCGCATACAACGACGCAAAGCAATA
The DNA here is from genome assembly GCA_049696955.1 of Candidatus Sulfotelmatobacter sp. Lineage (GTDB taxonomy): Bacteria > Acidobacteriota > Terriglobia > Terriglobales > Acidobacteriaceae > Sulfotelmatobacter. The sequence continues at coordinate 234 of JBAVUV010000118.1, forward strand.
CTCGCGTTAAGCCCCGCGGTGGTATCCGTTTCCAGCGGTCGCTTCTAAAGGCTTCATTCCGAAAAACTTGGGGATATTTGCCGCCAGGCAGTTTTCCCGCAACTTACTCTTGGGCGTTACCGAAGTTTCCGTATCAGCGCTCAAATCCCTGTCGCTACAAGCGTTAAGTGCATATCCTTTAGGAATGACCGCCCCACGTGTGGGTGGCAAGAGTGGCACGGTGATCCCTGCTTAAATGTCTGCCAGCACAAATTCGTGGAGGGGACTACCGCTTGGGGCTCAGGCATTCGTTGCCCTGGTGATTATTGGAGGCACCGCCTGCCTGCTTCAGGCTGCCATTCACCAGAACAGCAAGAATATCGCGGAGTTCATTTGCTATACGGGCATCGCAGTCCTGGCCTCGCGACTGCGCGTCACACTGCCCGGAATTACCGGGACGCTGTCAGTAAACTTCCTTTTCATTCTGGTGGCAATCGCGGAGTTGGGCTATTCCGAGGCCCTTACCCTGGGCGCGGTTGCCATGGTAGCGCAGAGTTTATACCCGGGACGGCCGACCGCGATTCAGTTGACGTTCAACGTTTGTGCGGGCTCCCTGTCGACGGCCTTAGGTTATTTCGTTTACCACAATCCGCTATGCAACGAACTGATCAGCAACCGTCCGCTGATTTTGTGCCTCACTGCCACGATCTATTTCATCGTTAACGCTGGGTGTATTGCCGCAGTAATTTCTTTCAGCGAAGGCAAGCCGCTGAGAAGCATTCTGGTCGGCTGCTACTTCTGGTCATTCCCTTACTACCTGGTCGGGGCCGGAATTGCCGGAGCAATCTCCTGGTTCAATCACGCATTCAACTGGGAAACTTCGTTGCTGTTCGTTCCTGCTATTTATCTGATCTACCGCTCCTACCGGTTGTATCTGGGGAAATTGGAAGACGAAAAACGCCACGTTGAAGAAATGGCGAACTTGCACCTTCGAACCATTGAGGCCTTGGCGCTCGCTATCGAAGCTAAAGACCAGACCACCCACGAACACCTGCAGCGGGTGCGGATCTACGCCATCGAGGTCGCCAAAGAATTGGGGGTTAAAGGGGCAGAACTCGAAGCTCTCCACGCCGCCGCTCTGCTGCACGATATCGGCAAACTGGCCGTGCCGGAGCACATCATTTCGAAACCCGGGCGCCTGACTCCCGAAGAGTTCGAGAAGATGAAGATACATACGGTCGTGGGCGCTGAAATTTTGGAACGCGTTCGATTTCCCTACCCCGTGGTGCCGATTGTGCGGGCTCACCATGAGAAGTGGGATGGATCTGGTTACCCCTACGGTCTGAAAAATATGGAAATCCCGATCGGAGCCCGGATTCTTTCCGCGGTCGATTATCTGGACGCTCTAGCATCGGATCGGCAATACCGGCGAGCAATGCCGCTGGATGAGGTGATGCAGCGGCTGGCTGCGGAATCGGGAAAATCATTTGATCCGAAGGTAGTGGAGGTCCTGAAAAGGCGTTACCGGTCTCTGGAAAATCTGGCCCTCAAGAAATCAACCGAAGATGGAATTCCCGCGCACTCCGGCGGCATGAAGATTGCACGCGGGCCAGAGCCGGATGCAGGATTCGAAAGCGCTGGAGTGTCGGATGCGCCCGGCCGCGAAGCAAATTTTCTCTCCTCCATTGCAGCTGCGCGCCAGGAGGCTCAGTCCCTGTTCGAGCTAAGCCAGGATCTGGGAGCTTCCTTGAGCTTGGGAGAAACTCTTTCCGTATTCTCAGTGAAATTGAAGCCGATGGTTCCCTACGACGCCATCGCCATTTACATTCGGCGCGGGGATGAGTTGATCCCGGAATATGTGAATGGCGACAACTACCGCCTGTTTGCTTCCTTGCGAATTCCCATGGGGGATGGTCTCTCCGGCTGGGTCGCGCAGAATAAGAAGCCGATCATAAATGGAAATCCATCGGTGGAACCGGGGTACCTGAACGATCCCGCCAAATTCAGCACGTTGCGTTCGGCGCTGGCGTTGCCGCTTGAGGGAGTGACCGGCGTGATCGGTGTTCTCGCCCTCTATCGCGCCGAGCGCGATGCATTCACTTCTGATCACTTGCGGATTCTTTTGGCAGTGACCGGCAAAATGGCACTGGCCATCGAAAACGCAGTCAAATATCAGCAGGCGGAGAGTTCAGCCACCACCGACTACCTCACCGGCTTGCCCAACGCTCGATCTCTGTTTCTACAACTGGATCGCGAACTCGCCCGCTGCAAACGCGACAATGTCTCGCTGACATTAATGGTTTGCGACATGAACGGGTTCAAGAAAATCAACGACCGCTTCGGACACCTGGAAGGGAATCGGGTCTTGCGTCTTTTTGCGCAGGCGCTGAAAGACAGCTGCCGCGAGTATGACTATGTGGCTCGCATGGGTGGAGACGAGTTTGTCGTAATTGCTCCGGGGCTGCCCACTGACGCAGCGGCCAAGAAGATCGAACAAATTCGGCCGCTGGCTCGGCAGGCTGGGTTCGATGTTTGCGGAGAAGACATTCTTTCACTCAGCGTTGGGCTGGCAGTGTCTCCCGACGATGGTAACGACGCCGAACAGTTACTGACCGAAGCCGACCGGCGCATGTATCTGGAGAAACAGAAGCAGCCTACGAAAAAGGATCAGCGCCTGCACACACGAATGAAGTGCCGGCTCACAATTGAGTTGCATGCCCAGGGCAGTACTGCCCCAGTCTTCGGCAATCTGATCGACATAAGCCTGGGAGGCTGCTACGTGGAAACTGCTGCCATCCTCACCCCAGGCTCTAGCGTCAAAGTAGTCTTCTCCATGGACAATTTGGATTTGAGCGCGGAAGGCAGCGTTGCCAGAATCCATCCGGGATCAGGGATTGCAGTGCAGTTCAAGGAAATGAGCCGTGAGTCGCGCGAAAAGATGCATCGCATCCTCGAGTTCGTTCAGAGCAACACCACAATGTACAACGACCGTTACCTGCAGAATCTTTTCAACCGCTGATTGTCACTAACGCGACCGCTTCAAATTTCTAATCCACGGTTGAAGCCAGTCTCCGTCGTCCGTACACTTAACATATGCACGTGCATGTCCACGGCGGGAGTGGTCCCAAGCGAGTGCTCAAGATCTCGCTGGGGGTGACGCTCGCCTATATCGTGCTTCTGGTGGTGGCGGGAATTCGCGCCCATTCCCTGGCGCTGCTCTCCGAGGCCGGACATAACCTTTCCGACTTTTTGGCGCTGCTACTTTCTCTGGTTGCGGTCTATTTGCAGTCACGCCCGGCCAGTTCCACTAAGACCTATGGCTATCATCGCGCCGGAGTGCTCGCCGCCCTGGTGAATGCCGTCTCTCTGGTCGCGGTCGCGTTTTTTATTTTCTACGAGGCATTCCGGCGCTTGCAGCATCCGGAGCATGTGCAAGCTTCCGTGATGATGTGGGTAGCGGGCGCGGGCGTAGTGATGAATGGAGTAATCGCTCTGCTGCTTTACCGCTCCGGAGGCGACGTCAACATCCGCAGTGCGCTGTTGCATGAGGTCGGCGACACGCTCTCAACTGCCGCCGTGATCGCCGGAGGCTGGTCGATTCTGGTCACCGGTAATTCCTGGATTGACCCCGCGCTTTCTTGCGGAATCGGCGCGTTGATCCTGTGGTCTGGATTCGGCATCGTGCATGAGACTTTGAACATTTTGCTCGAAGGAACGCCCAGAGGCGTGAAGCTGGAACTACTCGAGGTGGCCATCCGATCCATCGAGGGCGTCAACGATGTACACGATCTTCACTGCTGGAGCATTGGATCGGAGACTCGCGCGCTGTCGTGCCATATCTCGATCGCCGATATTCCGCCATCCGTGAGCGAGCGAATTTTGCGCGACGTAAAGGCGTGCCTGCATGAGAACTTCCGCATCGACCACACCACCATCCAGTTCGAGCACTTAGAGTGCGAAGTGGCGCATGGGTGTGTGATTCCGGTGGGTGAGAGTGAAAGTCATCATCATCACACCCACTGAGAATACTTGAGGCCGTTTAGAAGCGCGCCCCTCTGCGGGTGCTTCCTCGCGTTCTCGGTATTCAGGCTTTTTTGACCGAGGCCTGCTTCTCAAAGATTTCACGCACCCGCTCAACTGTATCCGCGTCTTCCGGCGACTTATCCTGCCGCAGCCGCACAATCCTGGGAAAGCGTAACGCGTAGCCGCTCTCATGACGATCGGACTGCATCATGTTATTGAACGCAACTTCCAGTACGATCTTCGGCTCGACCGTCCGCCTGAAGCCTTGATCATCAACCGTGTGTTCGAGGAACCACTTGGTCATCTCGGCAATCTCGGTATCGGTCAATCCGGAATAAGCTTTGCCGATATTCACCAATCGGTCGCCGTCCCAAACGGCAAATGTGTAATCGCTAAGCACGCCGATCCGCTTGCCATGCCC
>JBAVUV010000119.1:0-13101 GCA_049696955.1 Candidatus Sulfotelmatobacter sp.
GCGGAAGCAGCGCACGATCTGAAAATATTTATCGAAGCCGGAGATAATTAGTATTTGCTTGAACATCTGCGGCGATTGCGGCAGCGCGTAGAAAGTTCCGGGTTGCACCCGGCTGGGGACCAGGTAATCGCGCGCGCCCTCGGGAGTGGAGCGAGTCATAAAAGGAGTTTCGATTTCGAAGAAGCCCTGGTCCGAAAGATAATCTCGAATAGCTTTGGCCACTTTGTGACGAGTCTCGATGTTGAACTGCATCACATCACGGCGGAGATCGATATAGCGATACTTCAAGCGCGTTTCTTCATTGGTGAGCGCCGTGTCCGATGGCAAGAAGGGGGGAAGCTTCGATTCGTTGAGGATGCGCAACTCTTCGGCGACCAGTTCGACTTCGCCGGTGGGCATATTTTTGTTGATGGTGTTGGCGTCGCGAACCTTCACCGTACCGGTGACGGCGATCACGTACTCGTTGCGCAAGGCTCCAGCTTTCTTGTGAGTGGCGGCGTCGCGCTCGGCGTTGAAGACGATCTGGGCTATACCGGTGCGATCACGGAGATCGATAAAAAGCAGGTTGCCGTGGTCGCGGCGGCGGTTGACCCATCCCATGAGGACGGCTTTCTTGCCTGCGTCGGAGGGACGCAGGGTACCGCACATTTGCGTTCGTTGTAGATCGCCTAAGAAATCGAGCAAAGTGTGTCCTTAATAGTGAGAAATAGACGCTGAACCTGAGGGTTCAGTCTGCTAGTTAAACATGGTTGTTGAATCAAGAATTATAAATGGACTTTGGGGTTACTAACGGCACGTTTCCTGTACGCCCGCTCAAGAGCTACATTGCTGCTATGTCCACCGGAAGCAGCCGCGCCAAATACCGTTGCGCACAATGCGAGATGTCGGAAGACAGTTGCGAATGCGACAAATTCTGCTGTCTCTGCCAGACTACCCTTGACGTCCGTATTTGCCAGGACGGGCTGATGTACTGCGAACCCTGCCGCTCCGCCTGCGATTACAAAACCTCGGATTAAGGTGACGCCAGGCCCGATCATAGTGGACGATATTTCACTCCAACTCAACACCTGTCGTCCCTTCCATTACGAGCGGGATTCGGCGAACAGCGGCGTCAGTGTTTCGGCTTAGGATCTTAAACCAGGTCGGTGCGGCGTGCGAAAGCCCTCCCCTGCTGCACCGGCCCTTTCTAAGACACTTGTCCAATAAATGGCAATTAGCCATCAGCGGGGAATGTATTGGTCGAGCAAGGGAATCACATCCGCTGTGAAGGGAAGAATACGGTGCTCGGCCCTGTTTGGGGTCTCGCCGGGAAGCATGTCAGCGGTGATGCGCACCAACGCGCCATCGCTGCGGTTCATACGGATCGCGTCTTTCACCAGATAGAACTTAGCCCAATATTCGCTGGCGACGCCACGATCATGGGCCCAATACCAATAAAGCACGAGCTTGCGGGACTCGGCTTTGGCGATAACATAGCGATTTGCCGGGAAGGGAGAGTGCCCGGGGAGCGAAATTGTGACTACGTCGTTTCGTTCGGGAGTCCATCCCGCCCCTGGCAGGCAGTGTTTGGGAGAGTGGATGGTATCGCCGGTGCGTTGGCTGGGAAAATAGGCGAGAAACAGATCAACGTAGGGCAGATCGCTGCCGGGGTCGCGGTAGCCGCGTACCAGGAACTCGCCGGCACCCAGAACATCCAGAGTTTCCTTATCCAAAGGAATGTCTTTTCCGCTCCAATTCCCCAATTGGACGGGAAACGACGACAGCGGCTGGCGTGGCGGGATGGTCTCGGTGCGGCTGCGCGCTTGTAGAAGAATCGCGGTAAGGGCCAGTAAGCCCGCGGCAAGAGCAAAGCGCCAGCGACTGGAATGATTCATGGCTTCTTTCGTTCCTCGCGCCAGAACCTTCGAATCGCTCGATCCACTCGATCCAGAAGATAATCCATGCTTTGCGATACGACCGACATCAGTCTACTCTAAAATTCCAAGAAATGATCGAGCTTGCCTTTAACAATCATGGTTTCTGGTTTTGAAACATTTTGAGAGGAAGCCGGGAAACATCTCCCAGGATTAGACGGATCGGTCACCATGCAGGTTACTGTTAAATGGGTAAATACTTTCCCTTTTGTGCGGAACGATGTAGCGTACTGTGGGAAAGCTTTTTCTCCATCCGGAAGCGCGCTCTGGCTTCTAAGCCATTGAAAAGAGAGCGTCAGCTGGATGAAACAGTGATCCTAGCATGCCGTAAGGGATGGCATGCGCCGTGCTTTGGTGTAGTGGGTTTATAAGGGAGACCTATTGAGTCTGGTCGTCCCTTGAGAGTTGGCCGTAAAATGGAACCAGATTTTCTCCCAAGCTCGGCGAGCACAAATACTTTGCTGTCTCCCGGTGACGAGTTCGTAGAGGCGGTTAGTCCGAGCATGCGCAGCGTGGAAGCCGTGATGCGGGAGGTTGCGCAGAGCGAAGTTCCAGTGTTGCTGCTGGCCGAGAACGGGGCCGGTAAGAAGGCGACTGCCCGGCGAATTCACGAGCTTTCCCGCCGCAGAGGGCAAAATCTTCACCTTCTTTCCTGCCTGAACGTAAAGGCAGTAGCATTGGGGAATCCGGCCATTCATGAAGTTTTCGAGGGCCGCGGGACGGTTTTTCTCGCGGAAATTGCAGAGTTGAGCGCACGTGATCAGGCGCGATTGTTGCAAGTCCTAAGCCAGGAAAGTTCTCGAAACGGGGAACAAGCCCGGGTTCGGCTTATCTGCGGCAGCGCCCGCGACCTGGAAGCGGAAGTCAAGGCGGGGAATCTTCGGGAAGATTTGTATTACAGGATCAGCGGCATATGTTTGCGGATTCCGCCATTGCGCCAGCGCCGGGAAGACATCCCCATTCTGATGGAACACTTTCTGGGAAAATTCGGCCGCGATTTTCAGCGGACAGTGCCCGCGCTCAGTGAAGAGACGCAGCGCTTATTCCAGGAATATTCGTGGCCGGGCAACGTGCGCGAGCTGGAAAATGCGGCCAAGGCAATCGTGGCTTTAGGGGACGAAAACGTCGCCATGGGCGGTTTGCGCGCCATGCTGCGGCGGCCCCAGGCTGAAACCAATGGCGGGCGGATTTCGCTAAAGCAGGCGGCTCGTGCTGCGTCCCGGGAGATGGAGAAGGAGTTGATTCTACGAGCGCTTACCCGTACCCGCTGGAATCGCCGCCGTGCCGCGCAGGATCTTCAGATCAGTTACAAAGCATTATTGTACAAGCTGAAACAGATGGGATGCTCTGAGTACCGGGCCTCCTAACGATTGAGCTTTGAATGTTTAACGCGTGTTCCATGCTCATAGGAGAGCGCATGAAGAAAGTGATCAAGCTTGCCTGCCTGGCGATGTTAGGTTTGATGGCCATTGGCATGTGGGCCCAAGCGGATGCCAATGCCTCGAAGCCGGCGCCAGCGGCTGTTCCAGAGGTTCAGGCATCCACTCCTGGTGGTCGCTCCGACTATATTATCGGGCCGGACGATACGCTGCGAATTTCCGTCTGGAAAGAGCCCGACATGAGCGTCAACTTGCCGGTGCGGCCTGACGGCAAGATTTCAATGCCTCTGCTGGACGACGTTCAAGCGGCCGGCATGACCCCGATGCAGCTGGGAGCTTCGATCCGGGAGAAGCTAAAAAAATATATAGAAGATCCGCGCGTTACGGTGGTGGTGACGGCTATGAACAGCCAGCGGATCTATGTGCTCGGCGAGGTGCTCCATACCGGCGCGATGCCTCTCTTGCCGGGTATGACGGTGCTGCAGGCGCTGTCCAGCGCCGGCTTCACTCAGTTTGCCAACCTCAAAGCTGTCTATCTGTTGCGGGTAGTCGACGGGAAGCAGACCAAAATGCCATTTAATTACAAGAACGCAATCAAGGGCCGCGGCATAGAGCAAAATATCACGCTCAAGCCGGGAGACACCATCGTTGTCCCGTAAACTTGGCAACAGGTTCGAGAGGAATTGAAAATGAGTAAAGGCCAAATTCTAATGACGCTGACGTTGAGCCTGCTTTCGGTCAGCTTGGCCTGGGCGCAGAGCGACGAGAATCAGACTCCAGCTCCGGCTCCGGTGCCGGCCTTCGGGCAGGAGAATCCTGCGCCGCCCGTGAGCGAGAATCCGCCTATTTCCGCGATCGATCAGCCGGGACTGGAACCTCATGCGGCGCCCGAGAGCTTTCTTTTACCCGGCCTGCATTTCAGTGAGTCGGTTGATTCGAACGCAGCGAATACTGTCGGAGGTTCCTCAACCGGCTTGGTCACGCGGGGCTTAGGTAGTCTGACCCTGCAGAAGCTGTGGAGAAACTACGACGTAGCCGCGGACTACATAGGCGGAGTGTCTTACTACAACGTGGCCGGCATTGGATTGCAACAATTACAGCAGTTCGACATCGACAACCGCATCAACTGGAAGCGCGGCCAATTGGCGATTCGAGATTCCTTCAGCTATTTGCCGGAAGGCGCCTTCGGCTTCGCCGCCTATGGCGGAAGCGGCGCTTACAACTTAGGCATGGGCAGCATGGGCACTGGCTTGCTGGGGGCCAACGCGTTCGGGGGGCAGAGTAATGTCTTCTCCGGGGGCGAAGGCGTTTCACTGGGCCAGGTGCCGCGGATCACGAACCTGGGATTGGCGGACATTGTCGAGTCGCTCACGCCGAAATCTTCGTTGACGCTGGCCGCAGGCTATGGACTCGTCCACTTTGATGGCGATCTCGCTTCACCGACCTCTTTGAACGACAACATTGCCTTTATCGGCAGCCGCGAAACCACGGCGCAGGTAGGGTACGACTACAGTCTCAATGCGAAGGATCAGGTTGCCCTGAGCTACGGCTACCAGAGCTTTGACTTTTCGACCGTGGGCACTGCGTTTCACTCGAACGTGATCCAGGCGATGTACGGTCACCGCATTTCCGGCCGCTTAAGTTTTATAATTGGCGCCGGACCGCAGTTTACACACATTGATGCAAACCCGCCGATCTGCCTGAGTATCTTCGGCGCTCTGAGCGTGCCTCTCAATGATTGCACCACGGACGGAGGCACGATCGCCGTCATCCATACCAGCGCCAACCACATTGGCGCTGTGGGCAGAGTTTCGCTGCGCTATAAATTCCCGAAAACTTCGGTCTCGTTCACCTTCCAGCGTTACGACACGAGCGGGTCCGGGATTTTTGCCGGGTCGTTAAGCAATATTGCGCTGCTCGACATGCGACGACCGTTGAGCCGCGTTTGGGATCTTTTTAGTGACGTTGGCTACTCGAAGAATTCGCGCCTGCAAATTCCGGGATCGGCTGTGAATGCCAATGAATTTACGTACTGGTATGCCGGCGCAGGATTGCATCGCCAGTTCGGACGCAGCCTGCGAGGATTTGTGAGTTACCAGTTCAACGACATGACGTTCGATACGTCCTGTCCTCTGGTTACCACAGCGGGCCCTGGTTTGGCCGCGTGCAGCAATTTGTCGCGGCGGCAAGTGGGATCGATTGGACTGGATTGGACTCCCCGGCCAATCCGGCTTGACTAATTTTTGCAGCTGGCCACAGTAGGCCGGCGGAACGGGAATTGTAATGATGGAAAATCGCGAACTAACCATGGACGATTATCTGGCGATGTTACGCCGCCGGATGAAAGTGATTCTGATCCCGGCGCTGCTGGCGCCGCTGGCCGGATTTCTCGTGTCCTATGCTTTCCCCTCCAAATACACTTCCCAGTCGCTGGTATTGGTGGAAGGCCAGAAAGTGCCGGAGGGCATCGTCCAGCCTGTGGTCACCGCCGATCTGACCGAGCGTATTGCCACCTTGCAGCAGCAGGTGCTGAGCCAGAGTCGTCTCCAGCCCATGCTGGAGCGTTTGGGGTTGGCCAAGCCGGGCCAGAATGTAGACGACATTATCGACAGGATCCGGCTCAGCATGACGGTTGAGCCCGTGGTAACCGATCTCGCTCAGATTGGGACCACCAGGCCAAAGCCGGGCCAGAGCAGTCCGGTTCCGGGCTTCTATGTGAACTACACCGATTCCAATGCGCGCGAGGCGCAGCAGATTTGCAACGAGTTGACATCGCTTCTACTGGAGGAGAATTTAAAGTCGCGGGAAGATGTGGCACGCGGCACCACCGATTTTCTCAGCAAGCAGGTGGAAGATACCAAGCACAATCTCGATGACCTGGATAGCAAGCTGGCTGACTTCAAGAAACGCTACATGGGGCAACTTCCCGGGGACGAAGACAATAATTTAAAAATTCTGATGGGGTTGAACTCGCAGCTTGATGCGAATACTCAATCCTTGAGCCGTGCGCAGCAGGATAAAGCTTACACGGAATCGTTGGTGGCCCAGCAGTTGGCGGCATGGAAGAGTTCGGGCTCGGCCAACAACCCGCAATCTTTGCAGCAGCAGTTGGCGCAGCTCCAGTCCCAACTCATCGACTTACAGGGGCGATACACCGCCGACCACCCGGACGTAATCAAGACCAAGGCGGATATTGCCCAGGTGAAGAAGAAACTGGACGAGATTAATAATCCCTCCAGCGACGCGAGCAGTACTACGCCGGAAAAGGAATCCGCTTCCGAGCCTCCGGAGATTCGCCAGTTGCGCCTGCAGGTGCATCAATACGAGGACTTAATCGCGCAGGCCACGCGCGATCAGAAAAAGCTGCAGCAAGAAATCTCCGTCTACCAGGGGCGAGTCGCGCTGAGTCCTGCAATCGAAGAACAGTACAAGGAACTGGCCCGCGATTACGACAACACGCAGAAGAACTACCAGGACCTTTTAGCCGACCAGAGCAAGTCTGACCTGGCCCTGAAGATGGAACAGCAGCAACAGGGCGAACAGATGCATCTGCTCAATCCAGCCAGCTTGCCTGATCTCCCAAGCTTCCCGAACCGGCCGCTGTTTGCGGGAGGCGGTCTGGGCGCAGGGCTCGCGCTGGGGATTGGCCTGGCCTTGTGGCTGGAATTGCGTGATAAATCCATTCGCACGCAGGCTGATGCGGAATCCGCGCTCGAGCTTCCCATGCTGGTGGCGGTTCCCTGGGTAGGAGAGATGGTTCCCGCCAACGGCAATGGCAAGGGCCATTTCTGGAGCCGCAGCAAGAATCCGCAAGAGAGCGAGGAAACCGCCAAGTTCTGACCATGGTACGAGCACGAGGGTAAGCGAAGAATTATGTACAAAGAGTTTTTCGGCCTGCGGGCGAATCCGTTCAACGTCAACCCCGATCCGCGTTATCTGTTTTTGACGCGGCATACCGAGGAGGCGCTGGCGTGTCTGACCTACGGCATACAGAGCCGCAAGGGATTTGTCCTGCTGACAGGAGAAGTAGGGACGGGAAAAACCACCCTGATCAACAAGTTGCTGGAGTGGCTCCGGCTGCAGCAGGTGGCTACGGCGTTCGTCTTCAACTCGCGGCTGAATACGACTCAGTTTCTCGATTACATGATGGCGGATTTCGGCATTCCTTCCGATTCGAAATCGAAGAGTCAGGTTCTGTTGCGGCTCTACAACTGGCTGCTCGACCGCTATCGGGCGGGGGAAACTGCCGTGCTCATCGTGGACGAAGCGCAGAACCTGACGGATGAAGTCCTGGAAGAAATTCGCATGCTCACCAATCTGGAGACCTTTACGGAGAAGCTGCTGCAGATCGTGCTGGTGGGCCAGCCGGAGCTTGAGCAGAAGCTGAAGCAGCCGCAACTGCGGCAGCTGCGCCAGAGATTAACCTTGCGGGCGAAGACGCATCCGCTTACACCGGAGGAAACCAAAGCTTACATCCAGCAACGCCTGCGAATTGCGGGTTCCAGCGGCCAACAGATTTTCGACCCGGAGTCGCTGATCGCGATCCATCGCTACGCCAGCGGCATTCCACGGGTCATCAACCTGCTTTGCGAACACTGCCTGGTCAGCGCGTTTGTGGATCAGCAGAAAACAGTAGGGCCGGCGGTGGTGGAAACGGTGGCGCGCGACTTTGATTTAAGCGACGGCAGCGCCGCGGGTGCAATGACGACGCCTCCGCCGTCTGTCGACCACAGGAAGCTTGACCTGGTGGACACTTTGCGTTCGATTGCCAGTTTAGCCGACCGCTTGCGCGATGAAGAAAAGGACCTCCCCAAGGAAAGGAAATTATGAGCAGAATTCACGAAGCACTAAAAAAAGCCGAAGAAGAACGGGCGGCACAGGGGGGGGCGCCGCAGGGAGGCTATACGGCCACGGTCGCCGAAAGTCCGACCGTCACTTCATCGGTAGAGCAGCGCGTGGAAATGGCTGGAGGTATGCCTGCGGTTGGCGGACTGCCGACGAGTTCAAGCATGCCGGCATTCGCCAGTCCCTTTAATCTGGATGCCTTGTTGAGCCGGTGTATTCCTCAACCATGGGCTCCGGACGAGAAAACGATGTTGTTTTTCAATGGTGACGATCACGCGCGCGGAGCCGAAGAATTTCGCACGCTTCGCTCCCGGCTGTACCATGCGCGTGAGAAGACCCCGCTTAAAAAGCTTCTGATCACCAGCGCGCTGCCCAAAGAAGGCAAATCTTTCACCGCCGCTAATCTGGCTCAGGTTCTAGTGCGTCAGCACGGCCGCCGCGTGTTGCTGATCGATGCCGACCTGCGCGGTCCGCGGCTGCACATGATGCTGGGCACCACTTCGTCTCCCGGGCTGGCGGACTATTTGCAGGGCAGATGCGACGAATTTTCGATCATGCAGCGCGGGCCCATGGAGAACCTATTCTTTGTTCCCAGCGGCCAGGAGATTTCCGACCCGGCGGAACTGGTGGCGAACGGGCGGCTGAAGCTACTTCTCCAGCGGGTGGAAACCCTGTTTGACTGGATCATCGTCGACTCACCGCCCGCGGTGCCGGTTTCTGATGCCAGTGTGCTGGCCAAAGCTTGCGACGGAGTGCTGATGGTCGTGCGCTCCAACACTACCCCCACCGATATGGCGCGGCGCGCGCGGCTGGAATTTCCCGATGACGCGCTGGTCGGAGTCGTTCTGAACGGCACCAATGCGGATGCGATTCCTTACACGCGCTATTACTACGACGCCTATCAAAAAGACGGAACCGAGCCGAAGACCCCGGGGAAATAGGAAAACGTGATCCGGCTGTTCAAAGTCTATTATCCGCTGCGTACGCTGGTTCTGCTGGCGGGTGAGGCCCTCATCGTTTGGGTTTCGTTTGTCCTGGGCACCATGCTGCGTAATCAGGATAGCTGGCTGCTGCTCAATGTCGAAGGCGGCTACATCAAGATTCTGGTGGTCACAGGCGCTGTGCTACTGCTTTCGCATTGGTTGGATCTTTATGATTCGTCCAGTGCGAGCAAGAGCTGGGAACAGAGTCTGCGGATCTTGATGGTCTTGGGTTTTGTGGCTCTGGCGCTTTCGGCTGTTGGTTTTTTGTATCCCACGTTTCTGCCGGGGAATGGTGCCACGCTGTTCGGAATCATCATCCTCACCGGCACACTTTTTTGCTGGCGCGGAGCCTACGGATGGATGGTGAAACAGCCATTCCTGCGGGAGCGGGTATACGTGCTGGGCACGGGGGAGCGTGCGGAGCGCCTGGTCAGGGGCCTGCGCGAGCGCTCGACCATGGGGATTGAAGTGGTGGGCTGGACTGGGGATGTAGAAGGGGAGTTAACCCGCGACTCCGTAGCTTCGCATCTATTAGCCATGACTCGCAGCTCGAGAGTCCATCGCGTGATTGTGGCCATGCCGGACCGCCGCGGTACTTTGCCGGTGGAAGAATTGTTGGATTTGCGGCTGGGAGGGTTGAAAGTTGAAGAAGCAACTTCCTGGCTGGAGAAAATGTCGGGCAGAATCGAAGTTGATCAGTTGCTCCCGAGTTGGCTGATTTTTGCCGAAGGGTTTCGCTTCAGCACTTTCTTCCGGCTGGTTCGACGCTTACTGAATTTTTCGGTGGCGTTGATTGCCCTGGTATTTTCGCTGCCGCTGCTTCCATTCATCGTACTGGCAGTCAAATTGGGTTCGCCGGGCCCCGCACTTTACCGGCAGCAGCGAGTGGGGCGGCGGGGCAAGATTTTCTACTGTTATAAGTTCCGCACCATGCGTCAGGATGCGGAAGCCGACACCGGCGCTACCTGGGCTGCGGACGACGATCCTCGAATCACGCGAGTGGGAAAATTCCTGCGCTCGTCCCGGCTGGACGAAATTCCGCAGTTATGGTGCGTGTTGAAGGGCGATATGCACTTCGTGGGTCCGCGCCCGGAGCGGCCCGAGTTTGTCGAGTGGTTGAGCCAAGAGATTCCGTACTACGGCGTGCGGCACGTGGTTCGGCCCGGCATCACAGGCTGGGCGCAGGTGCAGTACAAGTACGGAAACACGCTCGACGATGCGCGCGAGAAACTGCAATACGACTTGTTCTATATCAAGAATGCCTCGATCGGTCTGGACATGCTGATTATGTTTCAGACTATCAAAATTGTGCTGCTAGGCCGGGGCGCGCAATGACATGGATTTTCTGGATCTCAGCCTTTCTCATCGCATACGCCTACGTGGGTTACGCAGCCTGGTTGTGGCTGCAGGCGCTGCTGTTTCCCTGGCCAGTGATGCGCATGCGTCAGGAACTCCCCATTTCCATTGTCATGGTGGTGCGCAACGAGGAGCGGGTTCTCGAAGATAAGCTGCGGAATCTGTTGAGTCTGGATTACCCCGCGGAGCGTTGCCAGATCGTAATCGTCTCTGACGGATCTACTGACCGGACAGAACAAATTCTGCAGCAGCATCTGGACAATCCGCGAGTTCAAGTTGTCATGAACCAACTGTCACGCGGCAAAGCAAGCGGCCTGAACGATGCACTCGAATGGGCTCACGGAGATATTGTGGTTTTTACCGACGCTCGGCAGAAGATTGAAGCTGGAGCGCTGCGCGTCCTGGTCGAGAGCTTCGCCGATCCGGCAGTAGGCTGCGTGAGCGGAGAGTTGATGTTAGGCGATTTTGATTCGGGCGAAACTGGGCGCGGCATGGGTCTGTACTGGCGCATCGAGAAGCAGGTTCGCGAACTGGAGGCGGCCTCGGGCTCAGTGGTGGGCGCTACCGGCGCGCTGTACGCGGTGCGGCGGGGCTTGCTGACCGCAGTGCCGGAAGGAACGATTCTGGATGACGTATATATCCCTCTGCAAGTGGTGAAACAGGGCAAACGCGTTGTGTTCGAGCCTCGCGCGAGAGCATGGGACAGTCCAGACCTGGGCGGCGGACTTGAGTTTGCGCGCAAGGTGCGTACGCTGAGTGGCAACTATCAACTGGTGCAGCTGATGCCGTGGGTTTTGAGCGGCCAGAATCCGGTGCTGTTTAGATTTGTGAGTCACAAGCTTTTGCGCTTAGTTGCGCCATTCGCTTTGGCCGCCATGTTTGTCGCTTCGTTGTGGCTGAAGGCTCCGTTTTACCGAGTCGCTCTGATTTTGCAGTTTGCTTTCTATGGACTCGGAGTAGTGGCCCTGGCGCGTCTGTTGAAGCGGGGGCCACTCGCGCGCGCCGCCGACGCCGCCGCAACCTTCGTATTGCTCAACACGGCAGCGGTAGTAGCGTTTGCGAACTTCGTTTCCGGAAGGAAAGCCGCATGGAGCCGATGAGACCGCGAGCGCCCATTAGCGGCCGATTTCCAACCGAAGTGAAGCCGCGCCGCTGGGGAGCGGAGCGCTTGCGAACCCTCGCAGCCAACAGCAACACCCGAAGCACTCTCGCCTACAGCGCCCTGATGCTTTTTTCCTGGATCTATTGGTTTCGTCCGGAAGATTTGATCCCCGGACTCGACGCCATTCCCATCAACAAGATTGCAGGTGGGATCGCTTTGCTCGCTCTCATCTTTGGGATTCCCGCAAGCCGGCGCCACAAGCTGACGATCGAACTCAAAGTTCTTCTCCTTCTCTTGTTTCAAATGTTGTTGTGCATACCATTTGCGGCATGGCGAGGCGGAGCTTTTGACACAGTCGTAAACAAGTTCTCCAAGGGCGTCATTGTCGCGATTCTGATTTATATGGTTGCCACCTCGGTGAACGAAGTTCGTAAGCTGCTGGTCATTCAGGCCAGCGCGGTTGCGCTGGTGACTGTGATATCGGTCTTTGTTCACCATACGGAATACGGTCGGCTGATGGGAATTCAGAAAGGCATTCTGGAAAATCCGAACGACCTGGCGATTAATATCGCAATCAATTTTCCTCTCTGCGTGGCTTTCTTCTTTGCCGCGAAAAAAACCGCTGCGAAGCTGTTCTGGAGCGTGAGTCTGATTTTCATGGCCTATGGCGTGGTTGCCACCTATTCCCGTAGCGGTCTGCTGGCCATGGTGGTCACGGTCATAATCTGCATATGGGAGTTTGGCATCAGGGGCAAGCGCACGGTCGTGATCGTGAGTGCGGCGCTGGCGGCGTTTGTGAGCGTCGGAGTGGTCCTGGTTACACCTCACTACCTGGTTCGTGTCGAGAGCATATTTCGGGGGAACATCCAAGGATCGGGGGACAGGAATTCTTTGGAGGCTCGTAAGGAGCTGCTGAAGGAGAGCCTGACGCTCATGGTCAGGCACCCTGTGTTCGGCATTGGGCCGGGCAACTTCGGTAGTTATACGCTGACCTGGCGCGTAGCGCACAACACATACAGCGAATTGGGAGCCGAGGCTGGTTTGCCCGGCGTGTTTCTTTATGTGCTAATGCTCGCACTCTCAATGCGCAAAATAAAACGGGTTCGAAAGTTGCCGGGTTATCAAGCCAGTGAAGACATCCGCTTGTGGACCAGTGCGCTCTGGGCGGCGCTGGCAGCTTACATTTCCGGGGCCATGTTCGCATCCACGGAATATAATCTGTTTCCTTATTTTATGGTGGGTTACATCTGCGCGGTTTACCAGATTGCCAGCGCTTCGCAGGGGGCGACAGATCCTGTAGAGAATAAGGGCGGCAAAATGAATAAATTTGGAAGTACGGCAAAACGCGAACGGCCGCTGGTTTGGACTCGCTAACTGGAACTCACTAGGATGATTGAACAACTTATCGCCGCGCAGATCAGCAGGCTGGTGACCGACAACTCTTCCGCGTTGGACGTCGTCTAGGTGAATCCGTGTGTGGAATAGCCGGTATGGTGGGGAATGCAGGCGACGTTGTTGATGCC
>JBAVUV010000120.1:0-3024 GCA_049696955.1 Candidatus Sulfotelmatobacter sp.
AGCACGTTCAGGCTATTGCGCGCCGATTCGATGAGTGACTGGCGCTCTTCGTCCATTCCTGGCGACGTGTATCGGAGCCGTATTCCGGCCTCCACCACCAGCGTCAGGCCAACGAGCACGACCGGAAACAATAGCCAAGGATGTTCGATCAAGGAAAGCAAGATCGGCTCCCGAATGGCTGACGCTTCGCCAGCGTCTCCTGAGTTAGTCGGGAGAATATCACAAGGGGACGGCGCAGTCTGTCAGGGTTTCTGCGAATGCTCGGCAACCAGGACGTTGTCGAAGTCGAGCCCATCAGGTTGATCCTGTTGCGTAGATAACACAGGTTTTGCTTTATTTTGCAAAGACCACAGCTCGCCAGAAAATTAGTTGCTCAATCCTTTACTGAATGACGCGCTCCGACTGCACCGTCGCCGACCAGAAGGAAGAGTCACCCGAAGAGAAAGCCAAGTCGCCTTTTCTGACCAACAGGCCATCGTGGTTGACGACGATCGATTCAATCTCAGGACAGCTTCCGTTCCAATTCACAGCCTTATATTCGACGTGAGCGTGTCCCTGCCATCCCGTAGCCGTAATCCAACATGCCTGCGGATCGATCTGCGGATCGTGCTCGGCTAGCAGTTCGATTTTCGTGACTCGAATTTCACGATCACGCATATCACTATGACTCTTCCACGCCAGCAAAGACGTAGCTAGAACAATGACTATGATTGCGAGCTTTTTCATTGACCACCCGTTTGGCTTGAGGAAGCGCTCCGGGAAGATGGCATGCCAAACCCTGGCGTAGAGCGGACGCAGGCGCGAGTCTTCTTCCGGTGCGATGTTTCTTTCTATGGAGTTTTCTACAAGAAATCGCAGCCAAAAGCAGCAGTGTAGCTCAGCTTCGACATTACTGAGGTTTGCAGGACATGAACTAAGTATTTTGCTAAGGGAGGGACCGCCGTGGGTGGGTGAATCGGGCGACCGTCTCCTCTTGACACTTCATCTTTAGAATGAGGTTTCCCGTGGCTCTTTCCTCTACATTCACCATCCTCACGCGAGTTTTACTTCATTTTCTTTTTCGTCCGCCACACGATAGTGAGCGGGTCGTGACCTGCGCCGGGACTGATGAGTCCGTGCTGTTTCATCGCCTTGATGGTATTGCGATTGGCAGAAAGAGGCCGTATTTCTTCGTTATCTTTTAACCGCCGCAGAACCGGGTTGCCGCCGAGCGAATCAGTTTCAAGCTCGTACCCGTCTTCGATATGCGAAAGCAGGTCTTGTTCAACCTCTGTGAGCTTCGGCGGCACACTGGCAGTTTTCTTTTTCGCCATTTGTCGCGTCCGTTCGCAGGAAGTTTAGTTCCCCTGTTGCGGCGGTCGGAATGCCGGGGACTCAGTTCGGCAGCAAACGCCGAAATCTTGCCACAGACGAAACCACGGGCTACTGGCCAGCCGTTCGTCATGTCTTCGATTGGCAGCAGAGATGTCAGTTCCGCTCAGTGGCCTGATATCCGGCGCTTCGAACATTTCCTGTAGCTGCTCGATCTCGTCAATGATGCGTTCGACGTCCATGCGCCATAATCATCCATGAGAAGGCGTGGAGAGGTCAACCCTGAAGCGGCAATTAGCCTGAAATCCTTCGCTTCGTGACCAGATGGACAGCAACGCTCCCCGGCCAGTACCGCCCGCCCTCGTAAAGCTTCCCTGTCACATCCAGGTGCGCCAGTTTCGGATCGCTTGGATCGGGCGATACAACGGGCTGCAACCATTTATCAGGCGACACCCGCTGCTCAGCGCGCCAATCCGATACCTTCGTTCATCACGACCGGTAGCGGTTCCCCTATAGTCTCGTGTTATGGCCAATACCAAACCTACGACGCGATGCGGAGTGAAGATATTTTGTGTTCTGGCCCTGGCCTGTGCCTTCGCAATACCGGTGCTGGCTCAGGACAGGAGCGACGATCAAACTAGGATCATTGCCTTGGAGAAGGCATGGAATGCGGCATATAGGGCCCGCGATGGTCAAGCCCTGGGTACCCTGCTTCAGGATTCCATAGTGCTGGTCAACGACGACGGGAGACTGCAATCAAAAAATGAATTTCTGACAGGAATCAATACGGAGAACCTTTCCTCGGATCAAGAAGGCAATCCGGAGTCAATCAAGGTGCGATTCTACGGCAACGTCGCCATCGCCACCGGGGTGTTTCGGCAAAGCGGTTTTGAAAAGGGGAAAGCGTTTATACGACAAAATCGCTTCGTCGATACCTGGATTCACAATGGTAATTCGTGGCAGTGCGTAGCCGCCTCGGCTACCCCGATTCTCCACTAGTGCGCAGAATTTTCCGCGAAAAGTGGCGCCATCCACACCGCGAACGAACGGCTATCTCCGCGACCGTTCGTCAGGGCTGACGGTCCATCGGTCATTTTCCGATCAACTTCAATTGATCGTGACACGGCATGACTCATGGGTTCAACTGCTAACGCGGCTCCTGACTGATTTCGACGGCTGGATATGACTCGACATACTCTTCGCCATTGGAGCCGGAATACACAACCGTCCGGACAGCAAAATCTACGTCATAGCGGACCACTCCCGCACGCCATGATGCCTGCAGAAATTCCGGGAATGTACTTTCACCAGCCTGATCGGTTCGCAAGGCCGCGATGAGCGCCTCACGGTTAAAACATGGCACGTCCACCGTGCCGGATACGAGGGGTGTACCCTGCACCACAACCGGTCCGTCATGACTAAGGAACATACTCTGACAAGCTGGCAGAGACCAGACATTCCGAGTGAATCCGGCCCGTCGTAGAGTCTCAGCTAAATAAGGAAAACCTCCGACCCTCGGTCGGATTGCCGCCGCCTGCTCCATGGCTCGCTTCAAATTATCGATTGCTTTGCTCATCAGACTTCTCCCAACTGAATTCCGAATCATATCGCAAATAACTGAGGGCGCTGAAAATGGACATCAGACCCTGGACGCGAGAGAATTAGAGAATGCCGAACGCAGACGAACTTTGCGGCCACAATGAAGTGAAAAGA
>JBAVUV010000121.1:0-8929 GCA_049696955.1 Candidatus Sulfotelmatobacter sp.
AGCTTGATGCGTCCGGATCGCAACAATTTCGCGCCGCGAATCGGATTTGCCTGGAAGCCATTTTCCGCGACGGTGGTCCGTGGCGGATATGGCATCAACTACAACACCGGCGCGTATCAGGGCATTGCGCAACAGCTTGCCTTGCAGCCGCCGTTCGCCACCACCGCCACCAACATCGAGCCTTTATCGCGGCCATCGATCCCAGCTTTGACGCTGCAAAATGGATTTCCCGCGCCCACCGACATCACCAACGATTATGCCGTGAATCCAAACTACCGGCTGGGCTACGTGCAGATTCGCAATCTCGATATTCAGCAGCAGATTCGTCCCACGCTGCTGCTGAATATTGATTACACCGGAACCAAGGGAACCGATCTTGACATTCTGGAAGCTCCAAATCGAAACGCGACTTCCACAGCAATTCGGATCGCTGGAGTCCAAGCCTTCACGTACGAAAGCTCACTGGCAGATTCCGAGGCCAACGCTGGGTCGGTGCGGCTGCGCAAGCGCTTGGCGAAAGGATTCGCCGTCGGCGGCATCTACACGTTTTCGAAAGCGCTGGATGATGCGTCTTCCATCGGTGCAGGGGCAACCTCAGGCTCGAACACTCCAGGACTCGGCGCGGGTGGCACCGGCGCGGGAGGCGGAGGCGGCGGCGGTTCCTCGAGCGCGAGCAGCGGTTCGTCAGCGGGCGCATCCAACGTCGCGCAGAATCCTTTCAATCTGTCGGCGGAGCGCGGCCTATCTAGTTTCAACCAGACGCACAAATTCACGGCGGATTATTTGTGGGAACTGCCTTTTGGCCATGACAAGCGCTGGCTCACGGACAACACTCCGTGGCGCGCCATTTTTGGTGACTGGCAATGGAGTGGCGACTGGACTATCGCATCCGGCCTGCCGTTTACGCCGCACATCGTCGGCAACATTGGAAACGTAAACGCGGGAACTAACGGCACGCAACGGCCGGATTTGGTTCCCGGCCAATCGGTAAGCCTGCCGAACCCTTCAGTCCGGGAGTGGTTCAATACCGCTGCGTTCGTTCAGCCGACAGAGCCTTTCGGCGATGCGCGGCGCAACAGCATCATCGGGCCGGGCACAAAAGTTTTCGATATGGCCTTCACAAAAATCATCCCCTTGAAAGAATCGCGCGTGCTGGAGTTCCGCGCGCAAGCCACCAACATTTTCAACATACCGAACTATTCCTCGATCGATACCAGCGTGACTTCCCCGACTTTTGGGCGGGTTACTGGGGTCGGGGCTATGAGAGCATTCACTATCACGGGACGATTTCGCTTTTAATGAGATGCTGAGAGCAAGATCCTCAACGAGGTTCGCTATGGTTCCCACGCCAATCCGGTTCGGCAATAAAGCACTCGCGCTGTTGCTGGCGCTAGTGCTCCTTTGTCCAACTCTGCCTTCGCAGGAGCAATCGGACTATCTGATTCATGTGCAATCGGACCTCGTGCTGGTAAATGTCACGGTGAGGGACAAGAGCGGAAAATTCGTTCAGGGACTGAAGCCGGAAAATTTCACCATCCTCGAAGACAACAAACCGCAGAAGGTCGTTTCCTTTGATGTCGAAAACGTCGATGCCGTCCCGCCGCCGGACGTAACTCAGGCAAAGCCGCTCCCAGCGCCAACTCCAGGGCAGGCGACTGCGCCTCCGTTCGCGGCAACTCCGGCCGCCCAGTTAGCCGCGCAGTTCAAAGATCGCCGACTGATTGTCCTGTTTTTCGATCTCTCCGCGATGGAGCCCGATGAAATTGATCACGCGGTCACGTCAGCCGAACATTATGTCGATACTCAAATGGCACCGGCCGATCTGGTATCGATCGTCTCGTTGGGAAGTTCGTTGCTGGTGAATCAGGATTTCACGACCGATCGCGCGCTGCTGAAAAAGCAGTTAGACGAATTCAGTTCCGGCAGCGGCCAAGGTTTCGAAGAAGGCACCACGGGAACAACCGAAGGGACGCCCGACACAGGTCAGCCATTCACCGCAGACGATACCGAATACAACATTTTCAATACCGATCGGCGGCTGGAAGCTTTGCGCTCCGTGGCGGAAAAACTTTCCTACGTGCAACAGAAGAAGTCGCTGATTTATTTTTCCAGCGGCATGGATCGCACCGGCATTGAGAACGAATCGGAGCTGCGCGCCGCGGTGAATGCCGCAGTCCGTTCCAACCTGGCGATTTACACCATGGACATGCGCGGCCTGCAGGCGCTGGTGGCGGGCGGAGAAGCTCAGAACGCCAGCTTACGCGGGGTTTCGGCGTATTCAGGACAGTCCACGCTCAACGCGCTGAACTCAAATTTCACCACACAAGAAACGCTGGTCACGCTGGCCAGCGACACCGGTGGCCGCGCTTTTCTCGACTCTAACGACTTCACCAAGATTTTCCGAGGCGTGCAGCAGTACACATCAACCTACTACCTGCTCGGCTATCACAGCACGAATCCCGCGCGGAATGGCCATTACCGGCGCATCGTGGTGAAGATGAATGTCCCCGGAGTGAAGATCGATTATCGCCGCGGCTACTACGCACCGGCGGATTATCAGCATTCCACCAAGGATGACAAGGAGCGGCAGCTGGAAGAGGAACTCGCCTCCGAACTTCCGGCCACAGATTTGCCGCTATATCTCGGCGTTGCCTACTTCCGCCTGGAGAGCAATAAATTTTTCGTTCCCATTTCGCTGGTCGTGCCGGGTTCGCAGATCCCATTTGTCCGCAGCAGTGATCGCGACAAAGCCACGCTTGACGTCATTGGAATGGTGCTGGACAGCGAACATCATCCGCTGAACAGAATTCGCGATACCGTGAAACTTGCTGTAAACACGTCTTCCGAAGTGCAAAAAAAGAATGTGCAGTATGACACTGGGATGAGCCTGCTGAGCGGTAAATATCACCTGAAGTTTGTGGTGCGCGAGAATCAGACTGGCCGCATGGGATCGTTCGAAGCCGATATCAACGTGCCTGACTTGAAATCACAGCCACTCAAGATGAGTTCGGTCGTGCTCGCCAGCCAGACTCAGACGGCTAAGAAAGGTGCGAACCTGAATCCCCTGATTCACGACGGTTCGGAGATTGTTCCGAACATCACCCATGTCTTCTCGGCAAAACAACACCTGCTTCTCTATTACGAGGTTTACGATCCAACGCGGCCCTCCGCCACAGACTCTGCAAAATCCGGCGCGGCCAAGCCCGGTATTCGGCTCTTGACCAACGTCGCATTCTTTCAGGGGAAAGCAAAAACCTACGAGAGTTCGCTGGTGGAGGTAACGGAACTGAATGCTCGCGAACGTAAAGCCGCTGTGTTCCAGTTAGACGTGCCGCTCACGTCGCTCAAACCTGGCTTCTACACTTGCCAGGTAGACGTAATCGACGATGCCGGCGGGCATTTCTTATTTCCGCGGCTCGCCCTGTTGATCCGCACAGAGCCGAAAAGCTGAAGCTAATCCGCCGCCATCCCCTGCGCTTCGCACTCAACTTGTGAGGGTTGAGCAAGATCAACTTCGGAAGGCGCCTGCCCGCGCATCTCCGCTTCCAGTGCCGCCAGTTGAGCCTCAATGTCTTCTGCCACTTTGCGCTTGCGGATGACTTCTTCGCGGTAGCGCCGCAGGAAATAGTCGATGGTCTCAACCCGAATCTTGATCGAGCCTGACGGTTTGTTTTCGTCCAGATCTTTGAAGCAGAAATACGGTGTCCCCGATTGTTCGATGATGCCCTCGATCACGCCATAAATTGGTGCATCGTGGCCGCACTTGAAGCTGGAAATTTCCAGCGCCACTAAATTGGGGTGCCGCGCCGTGAATTTCGCCGCCCACACTTTGTGATTCGTGCTGCAGGAATACGAATTCTTCCATGCATCCGTAATATCCAGCGGGTGAGTAATCACGCCCGCGCGAACTTCTTCTCCGAACAAACGCTCCAGCATGTCTTCATCCAGCGGCAGCGTGTTTTGCGAGAAAATCGGATAGCCCAGCTTCTGGAACTCCTCCATAATCTCGTGATTCAGTCCGGGATCGTGATGATACGGACGGCCCAGCATTACGATACCAATCCCATCCTCGCGTTCCAGTTGATCGAGAACCTGGCGGGCGCGCTGGCGAATGCTCGCCTCATAATCTTCCAGTGCCTTGTAGCCGACTTCAACCGCGCGATCATTCTCTTCCTGCGATAAGCCGAGAATCGGCTCCCACGCTTGAAGCATTTGATGAGCGAACAGCTTACGGTCCGCGAAGTTTAGAACCGGGTTGAGATACTTCACATTGTGCTCGGCGAATACGTCGTTCTCCTTGGTAAACGCCGCCTTGACCGTTTCCGGAGTCGCGGTCACAGTGGGGCACGCGTTCGCGCCAACGATTTTCACCAGCGGAGAAGTGAGCACGTCGTACATGGGAAAGAAAATCACATTCAGCGGCTTCTTGCGATGCTTCTCCTGGATCAAGTTATAAACGTGCGAAATGCCGATCTTTGCCGGGAAGCAAGGATCGATCGCGCCACGGCTCGCCCCCGCGCGATACAGATCGGAACTCGTGTAATCCGAATAGACAATATTCTCCGGTTGCACGCCCAGGCTTTCCAGATATCCGTTGAATAGCGGCGCGTAAGTGTAAATATTAAGCACGCGCGGAATGCCCACGCGAATCTTCCTGCGGCTCTGCATGAGCGGAATGCGTTCCTTGCCTGTCTTTTTCCAGAATGTGGTCACCGGGGTCGGATCGGCCACGCTCTTCGCATTTACCGGACGGAAAACTTCATGAGCGGCGAAGTCTACGAAGTTAGGATATTTATCCTTAATCTCGTCGATCCCCGCCTTGATGTCCTTCATATCGTTAACGTCCTCGACCAGGCCCTTTTCGCAGGTCGCGATAATCAGGCGCTGCTCGCCATGCATGAGCGGAACCTTGGTGACTTTTTGGATGGGGATGAAAGCGAGATCGTCCTTGGGCGCGGTACGAATGTCAATGAAAGTTCGCAGGCAATTATTTTTGCAGAAATTGCAGCGCGTGCTTTCGTTGCGCGTGGTTCGATATTGAATCTTGCGAACCGCCTCCAATCCTACGAACGAAGTCTGCAATCCGTTGCGCCACAGGCGCAGCGATTCAACCGCCGCTCCGATTGCCCCCGATTCACCGCAGAATTCGTGGACGATAATTTCCGGTTTCTTCCCCGCCGCGCGGAAGCTGTTCTGAATAAAATCCACTTCCGCCTTCACTACCGCCATGTTGTTTTGCGTTCCACCTTGTAGAACGAAACGCGTTCCCAGCGCGGCGAGATTGGGAATGCTGGCCACGTAGAGAAACACGTTCTTGGGAAGCACTGCCGCCAATCCCGCAAGAATTTCCTCAGCCCTCCAGCCCTGACGCTGGAAATTCACGATGTCCGATTGCATGAAGACGGCGCAGCCGTAGCCGAAAACCGGCATCGATTTCGCGGCGAAAGCCAGATCGGCATACTGCTCAACGCCCAAGCCAAAGCCTTCCGCGGTTGACTGCAGAAAATAGCCGTTACCCGCCGAGCATTGCGTGTTCAGCTTAAAATCTTTGACGCGGCCATTGTGCAGAATAATAATTTTGATATCCTGCCCGCCCACGTCGACGATGACGTGTGGGTCCTCATAAAATTTCAGCGCCGATTCCGTGTGAGCCACGGTTTCGACGAGCGCCACGTCCGCGTGTAAAACATCCTTCAGGATATCCTTCGCGTATCCGGTGGTGGCAACTCCTAAAACTTCCAGCTTCGCCTTCTGCGCTTCCACTTGGCCGCGCAGGTTCTCGAACATCTCAATCGTGTCCTGAATCGGATTCCCGTTCGAGAGCTGGTAAGCCTTGCAAAGAATGTCGCCCTTTTCGTCGATCAGTACGGCCTTGGTCGAAGTCGATCCGCCATCGATGCCAATAAATCCTGCGACCGTCGAATTCGTGTGGAACGCGGCAGGCGTGAACTTCTTGCGGCGATAGGAAACCTTGAACTCGTCGAGCTCGGTGTCGGTCATGGTCAAGCCCTTGGCTCCGGACTTGGCCTTCTCTTCCTGGCGTCCGAACTCGATGTAATGCACCAGCTTTTCGTATCCCTGGTAGCACCCCACGGAATCTTCTTCGCTCTTGCCGAATTCAATCGCGCCCATAGCGGCGAAGTATTGCGCGTTTTGCGGAACCTTAATCAGGTCTTCGGGTTTTGCGCCATCGGGGATCGCGACCTTGCGCTCCTGCCACATTCGAGGAATATTCGCCTGCCATGCTTCGCGCATGCCCTTGATAAAACCATTAGGCCCGCCCAGCAACAATACGTGTGGCCGCAATGTGTGCCCGCGGGTGAGTACACTTAAATTCTGCAGGACGATTGCCTCAAACAACGAAGCCATCAACTCGTCCGGCGGCGTGCCGACTTTCTGCAGGCTATTAATGTCGGTCTCGGCGAATACGCCGCATTTGCCGGCAACCTTGTGCAACTTGATTCCCTGATAACCCTGCAGCGCCAGCTCCGCCACCGGAATCTTCAACTTCGCATTAATCTTGTCGATGACCGCGCCCGTCCCGCCTGCGCACTTATCGTTCATCGACGGAATCTTTTTCTTCCGGCCCGTCTCCTCGTCATCTTTGAAGACGATGATTTTCGCATCCTGACCGCCGAGTTCAATCACCGAATACACTTCGGGGTGCATTTTTTCCACGGCGAGCGAAACCGCCGTGACTTCCTGCACGAACTTCGCACCAATCTGATCAGCAATCCCGCCGCCCCCGGAGCCGGTCATGAACATACGCGTATTACGGGCGTTGATGCCGACTTCTTTTTCCATGCGCCGCAAGAACTCCAGGGACTTCTCGGGCTGCTTGGTCTCGTGACGCTGGTAGTCCTGCCACAGAACTTTGTCGGTCGCCGCATCGACGACAGTTGCTTTCACGGTTGTCGAGCCCACGTCTAGCCCAACCATGAATTGCGTATGATGATCGTGAGGCCTCTGCGGCGGTAGTGGAGCGATTTGCAGGAGTTGCGGCTTGGGCTTTTCTTGCAGATGATCGTGCATCACATCTCCGATAATTGGTTAGTAGAGTGCTGGATCGTTCTTAGTCATCTAGACCGCCATCCCACTCGCAGACAATTTACGAACGAGATGGCGGTCGCAGTTTTCTCAGGCCGCGGTCGGCACAGCAATGCCCGGAACCCGCGCTCGCTTCTGCCACAGCGTGGTCTTATCCATGCGATCGCTCACATGCAAAATAAACTGCGCCGCCGTTCCAGCCACGCCCTCGCGATGGGGTACGTGATAAAACGGCCGCCGCAGCTCAGGATGTTCGGCGATGTACTCGCGAATTTCTTCCAGAGTCTTTCCGGTCGACTTTAGGCATTGATCGAACTCGGTCTTCGCTTTGACCTTTGCCTCGCCCAGCGCCATCTGCACGCGGCTGTGAGCGTTCACTTCGCCCTCGCCAGAAGTTTCAATCGGCAGGAAAATCATGTCCTTAAACTTGTTGACGACTGCCGATTGCACGCCATCCGACTGCGAAGAGGGCATGCAGCCGAAAGGTTTCAGAGCGAGCACCATGTGGCAGAGCTTATGCACGGTGTAATAAACGTTCTTGCCTACTTCGAGATGCCCCTCACCGCCGCGCGCAAACTGGTTATAGAAAGGATGGGCCATTTCCGCTAATTCAGTTTGCGGTACCAGGTGGTGGGTAATCCCACCCATGTTCTTGATAGTGCGGTGATAAAAATATTTCCAGGCGCGCTCGCCGAAGCCAATGCCCCAAAGCTTTTTGTGCAAGCCGATGTAGTTCGCAAAATTCTTCTTCAGCTCATACCATTCGGTATTGCGGTGCGGGCGGTTCACCGGCCACTTCGCAATGGCATGCGCCTTGGCCTGGTACATCAGGTAAGCCACCCAGGTTGCAATCGGCTCCACAATCACTTGCGCGCCTTCGCGCTCGAGAAAATCGAACATGTGGAAGTTGCCATCGCCCTCGGTGATCTGCGCCCAGAACTCGCCCGTGATCTTTACTACCGGCTTCACTTTTGTGCGGTCGACCTCGATCTGATTCACTCGTTCCCGAGCGGTGTGCAAGGCATTGAGATAGTCCTTGCCCCACATGTGCTCATGCATCTTGCCAAATACATTCGCAGTGTTTCTCAGAACCTTATTACTCTTGAATTTCGGCTTGAGCCAGTTCGGCGCGCGATCCTCAATCTCAAATGAGTCGCGATTCCTAAGATCTTCGCAGAGTCCATCGACCATTTCGCGGAAGACGCGATCGGTCTCGCCCTTGGTCACCTCGAAAGGACGGATCTGATAGATCATGTCATTGATCACGTCGCCGAGATGCATCGCATTCAGCATTCCGAAGCCGAAGTCGATCGTAAATTTCAGTCCCGGCTCGCCCGAGGCTGCTTTAATTCCATCGCTGTCTTTGAACAGCAGGACGCGGAAACCATCGAAACCGGCGTTTTTCAACGCGAAGCGATACTCAGCCTCGTACATACCGAAGCGGCAAGGACCGCAGGAACCCGCGGTGAAGAAAACGTAGTTATTCAGAATCTTGTCCCGCGCCAATCCCTCCTTTTCGAGAAACTGCAAATACTGGACAAGGTTCCCTACCGTAAAGTAAGTGGGATTACATTGCCCGTTGTTTCCGAACTCTTTGCCGGTCTGGAATGCCGCCACGTTGGGAACAGGCAGCTTCTCGCAGCGATAACCGCAGCCCTGAAACACGGCGCGGATCAGGTCTTCGTGCTTCCAGGTGAAACCGCCAAACAGAATCGTTACGCGATCCCGCTCCTCGGCTTTAAACGCCCTCTCAATAGGACGATGAAAATGTGTGGGCTGGTCCAAGCCAGCGATCTTGCGCAACCTGCTGCGTTCCGCCTCCAGGCGCTGTTTGATTTCCTGGTCACTGTCGATTTGCACGAGATTGGTAGCCATTATCTTT
>JBAVUV010000122.1:0-13750 GCA_049696955.1 Candidatus Sulfotelmatobacter sp.
CAGTCGCTCATAGGAAGAGCCCAAGATCATGAGCTCCTCGGATGTCTTGGTTCCTCCAGCTTTTTGCCGGTCACGTTCGACGTAATCGTATTCGTGTGCAGCTTTCCAGTCCGCCTCATTGGCGGCCACTGAACGTCGGATGATAGTGTCAACGTTCAGTTGAGCTAGAGAAGCGGAAGACAGCACTGCGAGAAGAAGGATCTGCTTGAACATGCTCTTGGTCCAACGAATCACGGTACTTCGGCTCGGAGGAGCATATGGGCAGAGTTTTTTCACGGCGCACCCGGTTGCGATTCTGTCAAAATGACGGGTATCAGAGATGTTCACTTTTACTCAGTTTCGGAAAACACTTGATGGACCAACAAGTAAACCCTCATCTCATAGCTAATGTCGGGAATGAGCAGTATTGACCATTTTAGAAGCTGTGGAACGTTACATTATGGAATGAAGGTCCTGATCTCGAACAGATGTAATCGTTGCTTGTGTCACAGCGATTAGGGACTTTTTGTGAAAATGTAGTCTGCACATCACGCCGGATCAGAAAATCCGCCCATCAAGGAGATTGAGCACCGTCAGCCCCGCAGAACAGGTGTTCGAGGAACTCCTCCCTTATCTTGGAGATCCTGGATGCTCAGATTGGTGGTGTAATCCAGTTGTTGAAGGACAAGGGCATCACTACAACCGAGGAGTTTGGTAAATATGTAGAGAGGGCAGATAGAGGGAGCAATGTTAGGGAAGTTGGTTTCCGGGTGAGGATGGAATACTTGTTTTCCTCCGCCGCTAAGCGAAGCGCGTCCGAGGAATTTGGTGGTCCCGTCGAAACTGGGGTTTCTGGTTGATCACTCGCCTAGCCGACGGAAGAGGTTTCAAATTCATAGACACGATCATGGCTTCCTGGTCTTGAGACGCCGGTGCTTAGTCCCACTCTACTACTTCTTTGATTGCGTTCGGGGAATGATGGCTCACGGATGCCGTGAACTGGCTGTACGCATAACGATTGGTGATCAAAGCGGCGATGTGATCGCCCCAACGCAGGTGCGCCTGAAACAAATCATCGGCTCCCATTTGGAAGTGGCCGCGCGCAGCATTGACGCTGCCGAGCATTACCTGATTATCCAGTACCAACTGGCGGACCAGTTCCGCGCCTTGAATTTGCAACGGATGATCGCCGCCGGGAATGCCGGTGATCACATAAACGCCGTTGAGGGCTAGAGCATCGAGCAGATTGAACTCCAGCGCCGCAATTCCGCTGGCATCGACGACCAAATCCATTGGGCCAATCTTTTTCTCGACCTGGTCGGCGGGCACCTTCCGTCCATCCACGTAGTGCCCGCCAATCACATCAAGCCACTTCGGGCGAGCGCTCGTAGAATCGACCACATCCAATCCGTAAACGTCGGCTCCTCGAAGTCGCAAGACCATGCAGGCCAGCAACCCTACTGGGCCAAGTCCGGCTACGAGGCAACGGCGTCCGACAATCCACGCAGGAGTGATGGCGGCTTCGGGGGAGCGCACGGCTTGCAAGCGCAGCGCTTCTTGAATGCCTTTCTCGACGATGGAAAGCGGTTCCATCAAAACGCCAACGGCTTCCAGTTCATTCGGCACGGACACGATGTATTGTTCCTTATCGACTACAAATTCTGTTTGATAGCCATCCAATCCGCGAATCCCTCTCTCTTTGTAGTTGCCGGTCTGGCACATATCAACACGTCCCATCAGGCAGGGCTGGCATTGGCCACAACCACGCCGGACGGTGAAGACCGCGAAATCTCCCACCTTTACGCGAGTGACCGAGGAACCGGTCTCGACCACCTGGCCGAACATCTCGTGGCCGATGACGAGTTCTTTCTGACCCTCCGGGGCATCCGCACGTCCTCCCGACACTTCTTCCCTGTCTGTGCCGCAGATACCGACGCGTTTGACTTTGACCTTCACTTCATCGGAGCCCGTAATGCCCGGCTCGGGCCGGTCCACGATACGCGAGCCAGCTGCACCCGGAACAATCGCAATCGCCTTCATTATTGTTTGTCCTCTATAAGCTCTTGCTTTCTCGCGTACGGCGGAGAGCAAGGTTCGGTGTTACGTACTAGCCAAGCCGTTCGAGCAGATGATCGCCCACTCGCAAGGCATTCGCAATTATCGTCAAGCTGGGATTCACGGCCGCAATCGACACGAAGAAGCTCGCGTCGACAACATAGAGATTATCCAAATCGTGAGCTTTGCAATTCAGATCGAGTGCCGACGTCTTTGGGTCTCGGCCGAAGCGAATAGTTCCAGCCTGATGAGCGGTGCCGCCAATTGGAATTTTTTTGCCCAGATACAGTGAGCGCGACATCAGGTGCTCATGAAGATCAAGATCGCTGAGCATGCCTTTGAGCTTTGCGATCAAGCGTTGATGGCCTTCAGTATTGGTCTGTTGCAGGCTGAGTGTGATCTCTCTACTGCGATTGAGGGTGACGCGATTATCGGGGTGGGGCAAGTCCTCGGACTGCACCCAGAAATCGATTGAATGTTCAGCCATGTAATCCAGGGCAAATTCGGGTTTCCAGATAGCCCAATCCGGGGCTTCTCCCTTGAGCATCTCGCCGTCGGTTTTGCCCAGCGTCTGGATTCCGCCCAACGGATATTCCCAATCATCGGAGCGAAAGTAAAAGTCATTCAAGCCCAGGGTTTTCTGAAACACGGTCGGATTGGGCTGTTTGGACAAGGCCATAAGGGCCGAGTTATTGTGTCGCATGTAGTGGCGCCCGACCACATCGGAACTGTTCGCGAGGCCTTTCGGATGCTTGCCGCTGGCAGAACGCAGCAGAAGAGCAGCGGAATTAATCGCGCCACAAGAAACTATAACGATGTCTCCGGAATATTCTTCAGATTGCCCGTTGCGTTCGACCACGACCTTGGTTACTACGCGGCCTGACGCGTCGCTTTCCAGGCGCTTGACATAGGCTTCGGTGAGAAGCGTGACATTCGCATGTTCGAGAGCCGGGTCCACGCAAATGACCTGCGCGTCGGCTTTGCCATTGACCAGGCAGGGAAATCCATCGAATGCGGGACACCGCACGCAAGCACTCGTGTGCAGGGCCTTC
This sequence comes from Candidatus Sulfotelmatobacter sp., assembly GCA_049696955.1. GTDB lineage: Bacteria > Acidobacteriota > Terriglobia > Terriglobales > Acidobacteriaceae > Sulfotelmatobacter. Next base: position 3,087 of record JBAVUV010000122.1, read on the forward strand.
CCGTCTTTTTCCTCCAGCAGAATTCCGAGAGGCAACGGAAAGGGACGATGACCGCGCCGTTGCATATCGTCGTAGAGCTGCTGAATGCGCGGTGCGTGGCTGACCGGCGGGTAGCGATAAGGAGCGCTGGCTGGGCCTTCCGTGGGGTCAATCGCGTGCTCGCCGTGGACCTGATACAGATGTTCCGCTTTGGTGTAATAAGGCTCGAAGTCCTCATAGCTTAGTGGCCACGCCGGTGAAATGCCGCCATAATGGCGGACTTCCCCAAAATCCTCGGGGCGAAATCTCAGCAACGCCGCGCCGTAGACTTTCGTATTTCCGCCGACGTAATACTGAATGCCGGGATGAAACGTGTTTCCATCTTTGTCGTACCATGTTTCCTTCGCCTGGTATTTCGATTCAAGAAAGACCGCGCTGGAATTCCAGTTGTCCTTCTCCCGCGGCAGGTAGCCGCCTCGTTCCAGAAGCAAAATCCGTTTGCCGGATGGAGCAAGGTGATAGGCGAGCGTTCCGCCGCCGGCTCCGGTGCCGATAATAATGATGTCGAAATGATTCTCTTGCGGCATGGTCTCAATTTTCTTGCGCTAACTTTCGGCTCCCGCTATTTCTTGGATGACGATTTGGAGAAAGTAAAAAGCAATTTCTATCGTTTAATCTCAACCATGTAGTCACGGCCTTCCCATGAATTACTCTTGGTCCAGAAGAACGTAAATCGAATTGGCGCACGTTGTGCCGCAGCAATTGGAATATCGACGAATTCAATTCCGAGCTTGGTTGCTGAGGACGGAGTATCTTTGACCGTAGTCCACTCGTCGCCCGTCCAATGGAGACGGAAGGGATCTGAAGCCTGAACTCGCAGTGTATAGCCCTTCTTCACCACCCGGACCCGACGATTTGTTTTCCAAATCTCGAATAACTGACAGGCCTTTCGATCTCCGAGATAGCGCCCCGCAACATCAGGAATCAGATCGAAAACACGGCCATCCGATACGGACCTCAGGAGTTTGATGTACTCCGCATGGGCCCACATGAGAGGCATGGCCGAACCGGTTGGCCTTCCGAGGAACATAAAAGTGTCTGGCCGGTCCTGCTCATCCCATACTTGCTCCGGCAGCAAGCCTGTGGCTGAGGCGAAGCCTTCGATGGCACGTATCAACGGTTTCACGTCTCGCCCCGCAGCGAGTTCGAAGTGTGCGCGCTCACCCGTCAAAAGCGGCCAGGCGCGTCCCTTGCCCCATCCAGCGTAAGGGCCTCCATCCTCCCGCTGGCCATAACCGTCGTGATTGTAGCGATGCCAGACTGGCCCCACTGGAGTATCCACCTTCAATACCGCATCGATGACATTCAGTGAATTAGCAATTACCGGATCGTCGGGCTTTCTTATGCCGTATCGAACCAGTTCAAGAAATCCGGCATCGACAATTTCTTTGGCAGGAAACGAATTCTGCGCGCCCGCAGCAAGATTTGCGATTTTAAGGATTCCCGAGTTCGGGTCTTCCGCAGGGTCAGGGTTGTCGACGCCGTCGGGAAGGATTCGGATGTAGTGGCGGCGAATGCCCGGTACAAGAGTCCCCTCGGTTGTGACCGTCCACGAATCGACATGTGACTCCAGAAAGTCAGCATATTGCTCAAGAAACTCGGCAGTGGCTTTATCCGCCCGCTGCCTGCAAAAATAAGCCGCGCCAATCAAGGCCGCGATATTGGAGGCCAAAGTGGACGGGGAATAGCCGCTGGCTTCCTCCCATCGTTCCTGTTGAGTCACCGGTCCGTGCCGAAGCAAGTAGGCGGCGGCTTTTAGAACCATCGGATAGGGATCAAAGTCCTGAAGGGCATTCTGTTGGCTGAGCCGCAAGGCCAGCAATATCGGAAAGGCGACCTCGTCCAATTGAATGCCCCGCCAGTAGGGATTTCCATTGACCCAGAAGTTCTGAGCAAAGCCTCCATCTTCCTGCTGAGAAACCGCGAGATAGATAAGCGCCCGCAAAGGTGTTGCAGTCTCACCCGAGGCGAGCAGGGCGGAAGCGCTGTTGACCATATCTCGGGTCCAAACCAGGTGATATCCGCCCTGGTCTTTGTCTCCCCTTGCTTCTCCCCAGGGGATCGAGAGAGAGGCGATCAAAGCGCCCGGATAGGACTTGTCTTCGTGAGCGAGAATCAAGCTGCAACTGCTGTGGTAGAGATTTCCTTTGTCACCTGAAGCCTTTTCTAAGGGACGCTGGTGTGAGGAAGTGCGATCCCACTGTTCTGTGTATCGTTTGTGATGTTCTTCGAAGGGCGTCCCTAATGCTTGAAAGAGCGTCGCAATCGCATGGTGCTGGGTGTCGCCGAATGCGAGTCCAAGAGTAAATTCGCGGTGGCTCTTCAGGTCCAAGGCTCCGGTAAGGGCGATGTTGCCGTCATTCGCGTGGTCGAACTCCCAATCCATTTGAAAGTTTTGAGCTAAGTCTTTCCATCCGTCACTGCGTCCGACATAGCCGCAAGAGGTTCGAGAAAAAGGTTCTGTGGCTGCGAGCGCGAGCCACGTGCCGTCTTTCTCTGCCATAAGAATCTTGCGGCCGCTCACCTGGGCTACATAGCCGTTGTTCCCCCATCCTCCGACTTCCAGGTGAGGAGCGCATAGCGCGAAAAGTTGGAGCTTCGAAATGAAGGACTCGTCACCGGTTAATTTTGTTCGCTCAAGAATGCAGGCAAGATGAGGAGACGTGATAATTTCATTCACGATGCTGTAGCGGCCGTCTGGATCAGAGTTCGTGCATCGATATCCCAAGCCGTGTTCGGATAATCGTTCGACTTTGGTTTTCAGGCGCTTCTCGTCGTGAAAGAAACTCTTCCCATCGGTAATCAGGTATTGAAGGTCACGGATTTGGGGGCGATCCACCGTCGGATAATAAACTTCGGTGATGATGCCGTTCCAAAGTGTAAACCAGACTTGGCTGGAAGCCGCATATGCCGTTCCCACTCCGTCTTTGTCGCCATGCGTCCATCGGGGAGTAATTCCGGGGTGTCCAAATGCATCCTTATTGTTGTTGTTGTCTGATGTCATCATGCAATTCTCCTCTCTGGCTCCGCCTGTTGCCCTGCTAGTGGATCAATGGAGCGAGAGCGATACTGGTTAGTCCCAATACAAAAGACAAAAACATGGTGGCGAGCAGACCATTGACTCGGTTTCCTGCGCCGTGAAATTCCTTCCACACAAAAATGCCCCATATGGCCGAGATCATCGTGTTGCCTTCACCAAGAGAGAATGAGGTGGCGGGCCCGATCATAGGTACACAAGAGGCTACGAAGTTAGCGATTGTGCCGATGCCCCAGACGCTTCCTCCTAATATTCCCCACGCGTGCAGGCTCATCTTCCCGCTGAAATAATCTTTCATTCGAAGTGGATTGCCAGTCACGGGCCGTCGCATCAGTCCGTAGTTTATGGGGAAATTAGAAACAACAGCACCCAAGGCGAAAACGAAATAGACGGTATAGGGCCCCAGGTGGTTTGGGCCCGTTATCGCTTTGGCAACGAATGGATAGAAGAGTCCAACCGCAACTCCGCAAGCGAGGCTTAATGCAACGCCTTTTGTGCTCGCCCTTGCCCCTCGAGACAGTCCTCGATATGCCAGCGCATCGAGGATGATAGCGAGGCAAATCAGCGCAATTCCTCCAAAAAGAAGAACGGGATTCCCTTTTGGCGAAATGATGTAGTTGATGACAGCCCCAATCACCAGCGCCAAGCCGGCGCCGATCGGGAATGCTACAGCCATGCCCGCGAGTGATATCGCTGCCACCAGTAGCAGGTTCCCGAGATTGAAAATGACGCCTCCGAAAAATGCCTCAAGAATGCTGCGATGACTCGCGCTGCCTAGATTGTGAAAAAAACTGTCCGGAGAGGCCGGGTTTCGATTTCCGAAGGTCAGACCGAATAAGAGCGCGCAAGCTAGCAGGCCCCAGATGTAGTCCCAGTAAAAGAGTTCGAAGCGCCACCGTTTATCAATCTTTTGCGTATTCGCCCAGCTACCCCAACAGAGCATGCTGACCAGCATGAGAGTTAGCGCGGCTGAGTAAGTATGCGGAACGTACAATAGTCACCCACGGTTAGAGCCTGGAATCGAGACCTTCGGCACGCAAGCGGTCGTCGTTGGTATGACAATCCCGCGTTGCGATGCCGGGATCTATAGACACACAGCCAGAATTGTCCTTCAGCGCGTGGCGACTCCCGGCGCGCTGTCATTCCGCAAAAAGCGCTACCACACGAACAAACGAGCACCGGAACCGGAGGACCGATCCCTCCCTATTTGGACGGATTGTTCCCGGCCAGGAAGCGCCTCACCCGAGTCCGCGCCCGGGAGTTCCGGCCGCGAGGCGCTGATCTTTTCGATCTCGACAGCACCGTGGCGGTTCATAATCTCAGTTGCCACCTGAGCCTTGTCGCCCACACCGGTAGCAAAGACCATCACTCCTCCGCGTCGTACTCCTTGAACGTAGTCTTCAGCGTCCGCTTCGACTACCCCGAATGCTGTGAGATCACGCACCAGGCCTACTTCAAAATCCGTATGTGGCGTACTCATCAGTCCGCTGCCCGCCATCTCCCGCGGCTCACGCAAAACACGGACGTCATTCTTGGGAAAACCGCTAGCTTCGAGATCGCGAACGACCTCGTTGGCCGATCCTGAATTCTCAAACAAACCCACCGCAGTGTTTGCCATATTCGTCTCCATCAATTAGTCTGCGACCGAAGTCGGGATGCAACACTAAACAGAAGTCAATTGCTTGGCGCCATTGTGGTTGCCGTTAGTGTTGACTTCGCTTTCTTTTTCTTTGTCCTTGCGCTCCTGGCCCAATCCCATGGTCAGTGCTGTCATTCCAGCAAGGCCGCCTAGCTGCATCGTTTCGATGGCGGAGCTGGGAACAATAACGATCGTAGAGTTTTGCTTCAAGCCTTCGTACAGCATGTTCATGCCCCTCAAATGAAAAGCGACCGGGTCGTTGGCATAAGTCCTGGCGGCCTCGACGAATTTCTCCGCTACCTGCCGCTCCGAATCTCCGAGAATGACGCGGGCCTGGCGTTCGCGCTCGGCTTGAGCTTGCATCGACATTGCGTTCTCCAAAGCGGGAGGAATCAACACATCTTTCACTTCAACCGAGATGACGTTGATGCCCCACGGTTCAGTGCGCTCATCGATAATCTTCTGTAAGACTCCGCTGATCTTGTCCCTGCCTTCGAGCATTTCCGCAAGCACAGTCTTGCCGATCACGTCCCGCAGGGCAGTTTGGGAGGCCCAATTTATCGCGCTCTGATAGTCAGCCACGTCCAGAGCCGCTTTCTTGGGATCCACAATCTTCCAAAACAACACCGCATCCACATCCACCGGCACCGTATCTTTAGTCAGCGTTTTTTCCGCCTTGAACGAACTGGTGAGCACGCGAGTGTCGAGCCAGTAAGGAATGGTTTCGATGAGCGGAACAATCAGAAACACTCCCGGTCCTTCAAGGGAACGAAACTTTCCTAGGCGCAGGACGACGGCCTTGCTCCATTGATCTGCTACCTGAATGGCCGAAGAGATGGCGCAGGCAAGAACAAAGGAGACGGCAAGAATTCCAATGGCCGTGAAGTCGGCTGACGCCACATGCATGGCATACGCCGATGCTGCACCAATACCGAGAACCACAATGAATATTAAAGCAGGAAACGATCTGTTTCTTTTCATTTCAATAACCTCTTCTCAACGCTCGATCGTGTGATCGTCTTGGTGGCGAAGTCCATCCGATTTGGCCTGCGGGAGCGACGTTCGGGCGCTTGCCGTACATGAGCAATCGCCCAAACCATTGCAATCGCGTTTTCGCCAGGAGCTACTATTCAGCTTTAGCTTCGTGTACGTATCCGCCAAGTTCGTGTACTAGCGCTTGCGCCGATTCAGGAACGGCAATTTTGCCGTCAAGAATTTCATGGCGGTTTACATCATCGCCATACATCGCTTTGTCTCCACTCTTGTCGGCTTGCATCACGGCACCATCCAGGCTCACTCCGGCGAAAACGCCTTTCGCTCGCGAGTAAGACAGAATCTCCGCATTCAATTTGAGGTCGGTGCCAGCAGCGGCGTTCCGGCCTACAGGTCCGGCTGCCACAGAGGCGTCAGCGCCCAGTTTGAATTTGTCGCTCATCAGGCTTTGCAAGGCATGATCGTTCATGAAGAGCATCACGATGTCGGTGGAAGACCCCCCGATCTGATATCCCACACTCCCGCCGTCAATCGCCACAAACATGGGAGCGCTCCAGCCATGCTCGGTGCGACAGGTTGCTATCCCCCTGCCGTAGCTACCACCGAATACGAAGGCAAACTTTTTGTCCCCTGGGATGATGGCAATACACTTTGCCGATTCCAGAAGATTCGAAGGAATGCCCTGATCCGGAGTATTCATGATCTCCTTGAAGACCTGGGCAGCTTTCTGTGTGCGATTTGCATCATCCTCGCGGTCCGAGGCGACAGCGGTGAGACTTGCAAACGCCATCAGAATTGTCACGGCCAAAATGCGTTTCAACATGGTTATCTCCATTCAAGTTTGAACTCGTTAAAAGTAAGGACTCGCTCAGAGTGCAGAACCGTACATTTCCAAAGTGCAAGTCACTCCAACGCACATTAGTGCGAGCTGGATTTGATTCATCGTCATTCCTCTTCTGCTCTTCAAAGCGGTGGCCTTAGACAGAATGCTAGGCGTTACTAACAGGCCATTACTGGTCAATAGTGAGCACGCAAGTTTTGGTGCTTTTGGGAGGGAGACGAACAGATCAGGCATAGCTCACGCATCCGCGAACTGATTGGGGACTGGGGACTAAATTGGGGACTACGGCATGTTTCTTGTACGAACTTACAGGTGCTTAGGTGTCATCCGTGCGCGTGTAAGGTTTTTTCGTATCTGTTTCCCTTTGAACTCGTTCCCCAAAGGTGTGGCGCACTGATAGCGTGGGCTTCGCCATCCGGAGGCTGCCGTTGAACCCATGATTTCAACCCACGATCGCAACGTCTCTAACGACTTCTCAAGGACTTAGGCGGCCACCCAGAGTCATGTAAGTCGTTCAAACTACAACATAAAGAAGCCCTGAAAAGGCTGGCGTCGGCGGTTCAACTCCGTCCCTGGCCACCATAAACATCCTTATTTCAATAATTTACTCGATATAGCCCACCTGGTGCGTTCACCTATATGGGCGCGTTCTTGGAGAAAGTCACTCTCACGCCCCCGCCTGTCCTATCCTCCCTGCTACTCGGTTACGGTGTTGCCAGTTTTGTTGGCAGCTAATTCGGCGGCACGGCGGTACAACGTAGTCCCCGCTGGATGCTCGCGGGGACGACCCTCTTGCTCGGAGTGGCCATGCTCCTGTTGCCTGTGTTCGGCCGTTTTGAGATACCTGCGGCTGTCCTTGTCATTCTCTGGGCTGTTGCGTTCGGCGCGCTGCCGCTCGCTCTACAGGGCTGGATGCTGAAGGCAGCTCCCGGGGAGATGGAGAGCGCAAGCACCATGTGGAGTTCGGTGCTGCAGATCGGGGTTGCTGCGGGCTCGCTCTTCGGCGGAGTTTCCGTCGACCATCTCGGCCTCAACACCACGTTCATCGGCTCTGGATGTATAGCAGTGATGACCGCCGCCATGGTGTTGGTCTTCGGTCGGGACGCGAATGCCGGTTGACTCGCGTCCCGCTCTTGAGACGTGACTAAGCAGAGAATTCGCACGCCAATCGATGGCGAAGAGAGAGCCGAGAGCGACAAGGAGGACATCATGAACGCGAGCAGACTTGCCCGGCCGAAATCCCCAGACACTTCGTATGCAGCATCTCGCGAGATCAGCGGCTACTCTACTGTTTTCTCGCCGAAACGGCGGGGGATTCTCACTGTCCGCGGTGGCCTCCTGTGCACCCTCTTCGGAGCGGGCCTTGCGCTACTTTCCGGTTGCCAAAAAGGCGCTGCCAAAGCAACCGCTCCCAGAGCTCCTGAGGTGATTGTGGCGCAGGTTTCCTGCCAGCAGGTGAGAGAAGCAGAGGAGTTCACGGGCCGCGTCGAGGCTGTCAATACGGTGGAGGTGCGGCCCCGAGTCTCGGGATACCTGCAACGAGTCCACTTTCGCGAAGGTGACCTGGTCCATAAAGGAAATTTGCTGTTCGAGTTGGATTCGCCGCCGTTCCAAGCCGAGGTGGACCGTTTGAGTGGAGAGTTGGACTTAGCGCGGGCAGAACTTGCGAGAACCGAAAGTGATTTCCGTCGAGCAGAACGCCTCCGCGATAACGACGGTATGTCCAGAGAGGAGTATGACCGCAGGGTGGCGCCCATACGGAAGCTGGCGCGAAAGTGTCCACAGCCGAGGCGGCCCTGCGTGCCGCGAATCTACGGCTTAGCTTTACTCGCATCACTGCGCCGATTGATGGACGCGTTGGAAGGGCGCAGGTGACGGAAGGCAACCTCGTTCAAGAGGGACCCGCGCAAGCGATTCCTCTCACGACGCTTGTGTCCGTGAATCCTGTATATGTCTACTTCGACGTGGACGAGACAAGTTATCTCAGAATCAAGCCGCTGCGCGGTGCGGGAGTGCATCAGGTTCTACTTGGCTTGGCAGACGAGACGGGATTTCCTCATCAAGGCCGACTGAGTTTTGTTGACAACCAAGTGAATCACGACACGGGCACAATTCAACTGCGAGCCACTTTCGCGAATCCAAACCTGGGTTTGACCCCCGGCCTGTTCGCTCGGATTCAACTCGAAGAAAACGGCAGCTACCGGGGGTGCGTGGCCCGAGACGAAGCGGTCGTCACCGATCTCAACCAGAAATACGTTTACGTCCTCTCGAAGGGAAATTCTGTTGTGTACAGGCCCGTTATTCTCGGTCCCTTGCAAAACGGGCTACGGATCATACGGTCGGGCCTGACGGACTCGGATGTAATCGTCGTCTCCGGTTTGCGACGAGTGAGACCTGGCAGCAACGTTGTTCCGAAACGTGTCCCCATGGAGTCCTCCTCTCCGGCCGAGTCGGGCCGCCTGAAGATTCCCGAGCCTCTGAGGCAGTTGAACAAGGACAGAGGATCAAACGGAGGCGCGCTTGAACATCTCTAATTTTTTCATCAAGAAACCGATCTTTGCGGCTGTTATTTCAATGATCGTCTTTGTGATTGGTGCCGTCGCATATTTCCGGCTACCACTGAGTGAATACCCAGACGTCGTACCGCCGACAGTGGTCGTCAAAGCGACCTTTCCGGGCGCGAATCCGAAAGTCATTGCCGACACCGTCGCCTCGCCGCTGGAGCAGCAGATCAACGGCGTAGAGGACATGCTCTATACGTTTTCCCAAGCGACGTCGGACGGAGCAATTACGCTGACGATCACGTTTCGCCTCGGAACGGATCTCGATAAAGCGCAAGTTCAGGTACAGAATCGTGTCGCGCAAGCGCTCCCGCGGTTGCCGGAAGTCGTGCAACGACTCGGCGTGACCACAGAGAAGACCTCGCCTGACCTACTTTTGGTGGTTCATCTCATTTCTCCAAATGACCGCTGCAACATGCTGTACCTCGCGAACCTGGGCGCACTTCAGGTCAAAGACGAATTGAAACGTCTGCCAGGTGTTGGCGATGTCACCATCTTCGGCGCTGGTGACTTCAGCATGAGGATTTGGCTCGATCCCGACAAGCTGAATGCCCACAATCTGACCGTCAATGACGTCGTCCAGGCGGTGCGCGATCAAAACCTGCAAGTGGCTGCCGGCGTACTTCGCGGCCGCTGGTTTATTGTCGAGCAGGCTTCTGAGCGCGTAGTTGCTCGTACAGGATTCGATGCGGTTTGGGAAAATGACATTTTCGGCGGTGTGAGGCGCCGAGTCGCGGCAGCGCAGCATGGCACAGAGGCGGCGGCGGCAGACGTCCAGACACTGAAGGTAAGTATTGCGGCCGAGGTCGCAGTGAACTATTTTCAGTTGCGCAGCGCCCAATGGCGACTTGACGTCGCGAAACACACCGTCGCCAATCAAAAGGGCACATTGCGGATTACTCAGAATCGCAGAGATGCCGGTGTGGGCGAAGAGCAGGACGTGGCGAGTGCGGCCGCACGGGTAGCCGCCGTGGAAGCAACGATTCCACCGTTAGAGTTCGAGATCAAACGGGCGGAATACCGAATTGCTGTACTCTCAAACGTGAGGCCAGGAGAACTCGCCATAGACCTTTCGCCTCGTGCGTACCAGCCGATATCGAAGATGCTGGCTATTGGCAAACCCGAGGAACTGTTGCAAAGACGTCCAGACGTGCTCGCAGCCGAACGTCGACTGGCGCAAGCGTCAGAAACAGTGGGAGTTGCCAGGGCACAGGAGTTCCCTCAGGTCAGTGTTTCCGCATTCATCGGATTCCTTGCAGGGCGCGGCAGCACCTTCTTCACTCCAGATTCCTTGGGCGCGAGTGTAGGACCTTCGATCTCGTGGTCAGCTTTTGACTTGGGACGAAATCGCGCACGCCTGCGCGGAGCCAAAGCGAGCTTGGATGAGTCAACCGCTGCTTACCAAGACGTGGTGCTCCGAGCCCTCGAGGAAACTGAAGATTCGTTTGCGGAGTACAGGTCACAGCATGAACGGCTCGTAAGGCTGATGGCTCAGGCTGGTGAAAGCAAACGAGCTGCGGACATCGCTCGGCTACGTTATCGAGAGGGTGTCAT
>JBAVUV010000123.1:0-12054 GCA_049696955.1 Candidatus Sulfotelmatobacter sp.
GTACCGCGCGTGGCCAAAGAAAAAGAGCGCGGACTGCGCGAGATGTACGGCGCAGACGATAAGACTTGCGGCTACTTTGCCCTGCACACAACCGCGGACATTTACCACTCGAACGTATGGCGCAAGCAACTGGAGAACCGTGTGGCGGCGAATCCAGAAACGGCGGAGACCGCCTTGGCCGCCGCCGAAAATGCGGCCAGAACGTTATGGCAGGCTCTGGATGGCATTGAAGCGGCGCGTATGACGCACGCTTAGCCAGATCGATGGCTCGAGACATTCCTATTGGCGCGCGGGGTGAGGCTCGCGAGACCGTCGAGTTCAAGCACACCCTGACGGCGCATCACGCAGAACTGCCACCGGTTTATTCCACACCCGATATGATCCGCCTGATGGAGACCGCAGCCTTCCTCGCGCTGCAGCCCTATTGCGAAGGCGACGAGATCACAGTTGGGACAGCCGTCAATATCGAGCACCGCGCGGCGAGTGGAATCGGCTCACTGATCCATGCCGAAGCTGTGCTGGAATCATTTGATGGTCGCTTCTATGTACTGCGCGTCAGCGCGCGGGACGATCTCCAGGAAATCGGCGGGGAACGGTTGGCCGCGCGGTGGTGAGCGTCGGAAAATTCATGAAAAAGTCTCAACCGAAAAAAGTGGATTCGGCGCTATGAAAATCGAGCGCGTTCCTCAGTGTCGAACCATCTCGAGTCGAACCATCTCGAGTCGAACCATCTAGAATTGAATCATGGTTCAGCAACAAGCCAAAGCGGCGGCCTTTCGGGTTTTGCACTCGGGCAAGGAAATTCTCCTGTTGCCCAATGTATGGGACGTCGCCAGCGCCCGCCTCATCGCAGAGGCCGGCTTCAAGGCGGTCGCTACCAGCAGCGCCGGCATCGCGTTCTCGCTCGGCTACCCTGACGGCCAGATCATTCCGCGAGAGGAGATGCTGGCGGTGATCGCTCGGATCGCAAAAGCCGTCGGTATTCCGGTCTCAGCAGACGTGGAAGCGGGATACGGAAAAACGCCAGAAGATGCCGGCCGAACCGCGCGCGCGGTGCTCGACGCGGGGGCAATTGGCATGAACCTCGAAGATGCAAACGCGGACTCGACAGCCGCGCTGGTTGAATTGCCTCTTCAACTGGAAAAGATACATGCGGTGCGCGAGATGGCGAACCGTTTGAGAATTCCGCTCGTGCTCAACGCCCGAACCGATGTGTACCTCCTGCAGATCGGAGATCCGGCGAAGCGCTACGACGAGGCGGTGACTCGGCTCAGCGCGTTTCGCGATGCCGGAGCCGATTGCGTTTTCGTCCCGGGACTGCGGGATGCGGCCACTATCGGTCGGCTGGTGGCCGATTCAAAATGTCCGGTCAATATTCTTGCCGGACCGGGTTCTCCTACGGTACCGGAGCTATCTAAGCTGGGCGTAGCCAGAGTCAGTTTGGGCTCGGGCCCGATGCGCGCGACTCTTGGCCACTTGCGCCGCATTGCCGAAGAAGTGAGAATCCAGGGTACGTACTCCAACCTGGAAGACTCTCCGACGCACGCCGAGATGAATCGCATGATGGAGCGGAAACAACGCTGACGAATGAGAAGCCTATTGATCGGCGTCATCTCCGACACTCATGGACTGCTGCGCGCGGAGGCAATCGAGGTTCTGCGCGGATCCGATCACATCATTCATGCCGGAGATGTTGGAGCACCCGAGATCCTCGATCAGCTTGGAGCCATCGCTCCAGTCACCGCCGTTCGCGGCAACGTAGACAAAGGCAGGTGGGCACAGAGATTGCCCGAGACTGAAGTATTCGAAGCGGGCGGCATTTCCATCTACGTGCTGCACGATCTTGCGCAATTGGATCTTAAGCCCAAGGCCGCAGGTTTCGCTGCGGTCATCAGCGGCCACACCCATGTTCCGAAACAAGAGATGCGCGACGGAGTGCTCTATTTCAATCCCGGAAGCGCTGGACCGCGCCGATTCAAGCTGCCGGTGAGCGTTGGTAAATTAATTGTGGAAGATGGCTCCGTGCGGGGCGAACTGTTGACGTTGTCTGTGATCCAATCGTAATCATCATTCTCTCTGCATTGCTACAATCGCACACGATGTCGATTGCTTTCAGAATTGAAGCGCGCGCTGGCGCGGCTCGCGGCGGACGCCTGCTCACGCCCCACGGCGAGATTGAAACCCCTGTCTTTATGCCTGTGGGAACGGCGGCGACGGTTAAAGCTGTGCCGCAGGATGTTCTGGAACAACTCGGCGTCCAGATTCTTCTTGGCAACACTTATCATCTGTATTTGCGTCCAGGGGTGGAGACCGTCCGGAGTTTCGGCGGTCTGCACGGATTCATGTCATGGCCGCGGGCGATCCTTACTGATTCCGGCGGCTTCCAGGTTTTCAGCCTGAACGAGCTGCGCAAAGTCACCGAAGAAGGCGTGACTTTTCGCTCGCATCTCGATGGCTCCTCACACTTTTTCAGCCCAGAGAATTCAATGGCGGCCCAGATCGGCTTAGGCGCTGACATCATCATGGCATTTGACGAGTGCACGGAATACCCCGCCGACCAAGCGCGCACGAAAGCTTCGATGGAATTGACTTTACGTTGGGCAGAACGCAGCAAGAAGTATTTTGAACAGCATAAACATGAGGTGCCGTGGGGCAGAAACGAAAATGTGAAGACAGCTAGCAATACCCATGTGGGGACAGCCGCCCCCGGCTGTCCTTCAGGCCGAAGGCCTGATTCCTCTTCCGGCAGCGCGGTGCCTGAATCAAAACCAATCGAGCTTCGCTCGACTGGACAGCCGGGGGCGGCTGTCCCAACATTGTCCAACTCGACTCAAACCCTCTTCGGCATCGTCCAAGGCGGCATGGATCTCGCCCTCAGAAAAGAATCCGCCGAACGCACCGTCGAAATCGGATTCCCCGGCTATGCCATCGGCGGCCTCAGTGTTGGCGAACCGCGGGAGCTCACCCGCGAAGTGGTCGAAGCCACTCTCGAGCACCTGCCTGCCGACAAACCACGTTACCTGATGGGAGTGGGCACGCCGGAGGAAATTGCGGAATACGCTAGTCTGGGTGTCGATATGATGGATTGCGTTTTGCCGACGCGCGCGGCGCGGCATGGCTTGCTGTTTACTTCGGAAGGAAAAATTTCGATCAAGCAGGCGCGCTATGCCCAGGATGCTGGCCCACTCGACCCCAATTGCGGTTGCCGCGTATGCCAGCGCTATTCCCGGGCGTATTTGCGGCATCTTTATGCTTCCAATGAAGTGCTCGCGCAAGTCTTGAATACGCTTCACAACCTGAGTTTCTACCTTGACACTATGCGGCGGGTGCGTCATTCTATTCGACTTGGGGAAGAGTCCCGTTTTCTCTAGCGTCTGGTCTCGCGGAAAAGCCGTGACCTTCATGGAAGGACGTCCCCGGATTCAAGCCTGAGTAGTTGGCGTTCCGGCCGGAATCGATTGAGCACCCCCGTTCGTGAAATGACAGGCCTACAGCGCTGAGCGTGTTGCGGTTCGCGGACCGGTTCCTGAGGTCAGTGAGCGATAGAATAGTTTGTTGGATACACTTTGGCTAATATGCACTTTTTCTTAGGAATGCAGGCGGGCGGTGGCATGGGTTGGTTGAGCATCGCCCCACTGATCTTTATTTTTGCCATCTTTTATTTTTTGCTGATTCTTCCCCAGCAGCGGCGACAAAAGAAATGGACCGCCATGCTTGACAGCCTGAAGACTGGCGACAAGGTCGTCACCAGCGGTGGGTTGCGGGGAACCATCATGGCGCTCAAGGATGACTCTGTTCACTTACGGGTTCCTCCCAACAATATTGTTTTGGAAGTGACCAAAGCTTCCGTGACCCAGGTTACGACTACCGAAGAAGAAGCTAAAACGAAATAATGCTGCACAATCTAAGGGTTTGGATTTTGTTTCGTCATGAATAAGAATCTCCTCTGGAAACTGGTAGCGATTGTCGGCGTCCTGCTCGTGTTTTTGTTTGGGATTTTCGGCATTCCTCAAAGCTTTTCGGGTCAGGGCTTGCTTTCCGCCATGACCAACCGCATTCATCTAGGTCTGGATTTGCGCGGCGGAACCCACTTGATCCTGCAAGTGCAGGTGAATGACGCGATCAATGTGGACTCCGACAACGCGGTGGAAGTCCTCAAAGAGCAGCTCAACAAGCGCAAGATCGCGTTCGCTGATATTTCCAAGCCGGACGCGCAGAACAACCCTGACAAGATCGTTATCAAGGGCGTTCCGGCGGAGGCTCGCAAGGATCTGCTGGATATCGCGAACGACCGGCTGCCGGAATACAATCTGACATCCGCAGCGGACAATAGCTGGACGCTCACGATGAAACCGCAGATTCTCAGCGATCTGAAAAATAAAGCCGTGACCCAGGCGATTGAAACAATCCGGAACCGCATCGATTCGCTGGGCGTGAGTGAGCCGACCATTCAGGAGCACGGCCTCGGTCAGTACCAGATCCTGGTGCAGTTGCCCGGCGTGGACGATCCGGCCCGGGTGAAGGACATTATGCAGTCCACCGCCATGCTTGAGATCAAGCAGGTATTGGGCGGTCCCTATCCAAGCGAGCAGGCTGCCTTACAGGATAAAGGCGGAGTTTTGCCGCCGGACGCCATGCTGCTGCCGGGGCATGCTGCTCCCGGTGCTCCGGCGGACGAGCAAGCCTGGTACCTGGTCTCACGGGTTTCCGCTGTCAGAGGAAAAGACTTACGGGATGCCCAGCCCAGCACCGACCAGAATGGCCAGCCGAATGTGCGCTTCCAGCTAACCGGTGAGGGCGGCCAGCGATTCTATAACTTCACCTCAGCCCACGTGGGCGAGAGCCTGGGCGTGGTGCTCGATAACAAAGTGCAGGAAGTCGCTAACATCAAAGAGGCAATTCGCGATACCGGCGAAATCAGCGGCGGCAGCATGAGCCAGCAACAGGCCAAGGATCTGTCGATGATCCTGCGCTCGGGCGCTCTGCCGGCGGGTATCAAGTATCTGGAAGAGCGGACGGTTGGGCCGTCGCTGGGCACGGATTCGATCCGCGCCGGGGTTCGCGCCGCCGTGGTTGGCATGCTGGCGGTGCTGATCTTCATGCTGATTTACTACCGTGCGGCTGGCATCAACGCTGACATTGCGCTGCTGCTGAATCTCGTCATCCTGCTCGGCTTCATGGGCTACTTCGAAGCCGTTCTGACTTTGCCGGGGATCGCCGGAGTCATCCTCACCGTCGGCATGGGCGTGGATTCCAATGTGCTCATTTTCGAGCGCATTCGTGAAGAATTACGCAACGGCAAGACGCCGCCATCCGCGGTGGATCAGGGATTCAGCCATGCCTGGATCACGATCGTGGACACTCACGTCACGACCATTGTTTCGGCGGCCATTTTGTTCCTGTTCGGAACCGGGCCGGTGAAGGGATTTGCCGTCACCCTCACTTTCGGCTTGCTGGCGAATTTGTTCACGGCCGTGTTCGTTTCGCGCGTGATCTTTGACTGGGTTCTGAGCCGGAAGCAGCGCGGCGACGCGTTGAGCATTTAGAGAAATTGAGTCATTGTGCGATTAAGTCATCGGGTCATTTAAAAGCGGCGGACGCGGACAGTTTTCCGTCGTCCGATGACTCAATCGATCAATTTCAACGAAATCATAAATCGGATAAGAGGTAAGCCTGGTGGAGTTTTTCCGCAATACCAACATCGATTTTCTTGGAAAGAAATGGTATTTTCTCGCCTTCTCGCTGGTATTCAGTGTGGCGGGCATATTTTCCATGTTGTTCTGGCATGGCATTCCCTACGGCGTGGATTTCCGCGGCGGCACGCTGGTGTATGTAAAGTTCTCGCACACACCAAACGACAACGCGTTGCGCGCCGCGATGGACCTTGCCGGCCTCCACAATGCGAAGATTCAACGCTTCGACCAGCCCTCCTATAACGAAGTGCTGATTGACCTCGACGTGCAGGAGACCAGCGAGCAGGCGCTCGATCGCGGTAAAACCCAGATCATTGGCGCTCTGGAGACCAACGCTCCGGCGGGCAAGCAAGACTTAAACAATGCCAGTTCTCTGGCCATCAAGAATTATTTAATGGACAAAGACCACATGCACCTGGGCTCCGATGCTGATCAGAAGTATACCCTGCAAGCTCAGGCGATTGTCGACGCCAGGGATAAAGGGCACGGTGGCGTACTGACCTCGTTCGACGAGTTAAAGGGATCGGTCGACCCCGCCGCAGTGGCTTCCCTGCAGGATGGATTTTTCCTATCAGATTTCAGTGTCCGCAACGTGGAGATCGTAGGGCCACAGGTCGGAGCGCAATTGCGCCGGCAGGCTTTACTGGCAACCGCCTATTCCCTCGCCGGAATGCTCATCTATCTTGGCTTCCGCTTCGAATGGATCTACGGCGTGGCCGCTGTAGTCACGGTGTTTCACGATACGCTGATCACCGTGGGTGCGTTCTCGTTGCTGAACAAAGACATTTCCCTCACCGTGATCGCCGCCATTCTCACTTTGATTGGTTACTCTAATAACGACACGATCGTGGTATTTGACCGCATCCGGGAAAACATTAAACTCATGCGGCGCGAGAAACTGGCGGACATCGTCAACCGGAGCATTAACCAGACTTTAAGCCGAACCATCTTGACAGCCGGGCTGACCTTCCTTACAGTGCTTGCACTCTATTTGTTTGGCGGCGAGGTGCTTCGCGGGTTCAGCCTCGCACTCGTCATCGGCATACTGATCGGGACGTATTCATCGATTGCCATTGCCGCACCAATCTTAGTCGCTTATCAGGATTGGCGGATCAGTAAAGGCAAGCGCCCTGCAGCAATGCCCGTCCGGGCCAAGTAATCGCCCTGATAGCGGTGCGGGCGGATTTGTGATACGCCTTTGTTTGGTTCTGCGTTAATCGCCGGGAAGGGCTAGATTCTGCCCCGGTCCCGCGGTGGGAGTTGGTTTGGGAGCAAAAGGGAGTCCGTCGGTGTCTAAGCTTACGTAGGCTCTAAGCAGGGAGAAACGACTATGTTTGAAGATAGCCTTCTGGAATCCGGTGGCAGGCTGAAGACAAAACGGGGTCGGACCACGACTTTCGCGATCTTTCTCGAGATACTTCTAATCGGCGTCATGGTACTGATGCCCCTCATCTTCACTGAGGCCTTACCCAAGCAACAGCTGATGACGTTCCTGGTAGCTCCACCCCCACCCCCTCCGCCACCTCCACCTGCCGCTGCTCCCGTGCATGTAGTGCATCAGATTCAGACCGATATCGTGAATGGCGCCCTCCGCACGCCGACCAAAATTCCGCAGAAAATTCAGATGATCAAGGAAGATGAACAGCCGCCCTCGATGGCGTCGGCTGGCGTGGTAGGCGGCGTGCCGGGTGGTATGCCCGGCGGATCCATGGGAGGCGTGATCGGCGGAATTATCAGTTCCACTCCGGTGGCCGTGCCTAAGGTTGCAACTCCACAGCGGGTTCGCGTTTCGGCCGGCGTTACATCGGGCCTCTTGGTTCGTAAGGTTAATCCCACTTATCCGCCGCTGGCGCGACAGGCTCGCATTTCCGGTACCGTGGTGCTCAGAGCCGTTATCAGCAAGGACGGCTCCATCGAAAACCTCTCGCTGGTGAGTGGGCATCCAATGCTGGCTCCTGCGGCGATCGAAGCCGTGAAGCAGTGGAAGTATAAGCCTTATCTGCTCAACGGCGAGCCCGTAGAAGTGGATACTGAAATACAGGTCAACTTCACTCTCGCCGGCGGCTAGATCCGGTCGAGTGACAGGCTGTATTAGCGGTTGTGATTGAAACGGCCTTCCCCTTCCCACCTTGAACCGTGGCCGGGAGAGACCTTCTGGCTAAACCGGAGCGTCCTTTGGGGTTTCTGAGGCGTGTCTGAGTTTGCTTGCGCGCGCCCAGGAAGGTCTGGTCGATGCCGAATGTCGATTTTAGAGAAGCCTCAGGCGGCTTCTTGTGGCTGAATTTAACAGTAGTCTCCGATTTTGCATCAAAGTCTAAGAAGTTTCGAGGAGGGAAAAGCAACTCATGTTAGCTAACTTTGCCGTAGCAGCATTTCATCACGTTCCCCGGGTAGCCACTTGGATTGTGCAAGAGGGTGGCGCAGTGGGTTGGGATCCGATTTCGCTCTGGAAGCAGATGGGTATCATTGCGAAAATCGTGGTCATCATCCTGTTCATTATGTCGGGCTGGTCGATCGGCGTCATGATTGACCGCGCCATGGCATACAACGCGGCCCGTAAACAGTCCCGCGCATTCGCCCCTGCCGTTGCCGGAGCCCTGCGCGACGGCCGCATCGACGAGGCTATCAAGGTCGCCGAGCGCAACAAAAAGAGCCATTTGGCGAAGGTCGTCACCGCCGGCCTCATGGAATTCAAGGCCCACCAGGATTCTCCTGGCGCTATCCCTGGCGAGACGATTGAAGCCTCTAAGCGCGCCCTGGAGCGCACCGAAGCCATTGTCCACGCTGAACTGAAACGCGGGCTCGGCGGTCTGGCCACTATTGGTTCGACGGCCCCCTTCGTGGGACTGTTCGGCACCGTGATGGGCATTCTGAACGCCTTCAAAGGTATTTCCGAGCAGAAGGCTACTGGTCTGGGCGCGGTCGCGGGCGGCATTTCGGAAGCGCTGGTGACCACCGCTTTCGGGCTGCTGGTGGCGATTCCGGCCGTCATGATGTTCAACTACCTCACCGGCCGCGTCGAAGCGTTCGATGTGGAGATGGACAATTCGTCGAGCGAACTGATCGACTACTTCCTGAAGCGGCGCGACGTTCGCCGTTCCTAGGTCCAGCTTTGCAGGGCCGGACTTCGCTTGAGTTGCTTCGTCCGGCGCCGGATCGATTTCCGGCGCCGGGCTTCCCTCTCTCGCGGATGCCGCGGAAGTAATGGAGATTCACACTATGTCAATGGCAAAACGAAACGAAGGCGCCAAGGTCAACTCCGACATCAATGTAACGCCGATGGTCGATGTGATGCTGGTGCTGCTGATTATCTTCATGGTAATCACTCCCATGCTGCAGAAGGGCATCAGCGTCGACATGCCGAAAGTCAACAACCCCACGCCGATGGCCGATGCCGATAAAGAAGACGCCCTTCTGGTATCCATCATGCGCGACGGGACTATCTACTTCGGCACCGACAAAATCGCCGTGGACGGTTTGACCGGGAAGGTCAAAGATCGTCTGGCCAATCGCACTGATAAGCGCGTCTACGTGAAGGCAGACGCTCGCGCCCACTACGGAAACGTGGTTCAGGTCGTGGACGCGGTTCGCGCCGCTGGCGTGGATGACCTAGGCTTGCTTACCGATCAGCGGAAAAGCACTCCAAACGCTCCAACTACTCCGCCTGGCGCTCCGGCGCCCGGGCAATGAGTGAGTGAAGTAAGAGGAGATCGAATATGAGTATGGCAATGGGAAGTGGCGGAGGCCAAAGCGCAAATATTAACGTCACTCCGCTCATTGATGTGCTGCTGGTGCTGCTCATCATCTTCATGGTGATCACGCCGCTTACCCCAAAGGGTCTGGATGCGCTGGTTCCTCAACCGCCTCCGCCTAACGCGCCAAAGAACAACACACCCGATCGCACCATCGTAGTGCAGCTTATCGATCGCGGCGCCGGTCAGGATCCCGGCTTGAAGATCAATCAGGAAGATGCTACCTGGGACAATCTGCAAGGTCGTCTGGCTGATATCTACAAAACTCGCGCGGAAAAAGTGATGTTCGTAAAGGGCGATGATGCCATCCCCTTTGCCGACGTCGCCAATGTGATCGATATCGCGCACGCTGCGGGAGTGGATAAAGTTGGTCTGATTACGGCGAAAATTGAGGCCGGTGGCTAAACGCCGGTCGAAGTTTTGCAAGCGCCCGGAATAGGCGGATCGCTTCAATCGCGCACGGGAACTAACGTTCCCGTGCCGCGTTCGTGTAGGAGCATGCTGCCCATCGCTTGTCAAATTGCTGTCTCTGGGCCTAGGATGCTGTGGCAAGGGAGACTCATACCGCAATGAATAAATCGATTCGACTGTTGACGCTGGCGGCGGCGCTGCTGGCGATCCTATCCTCCGCGGGCTGCAGCAAACTGCGCGCCCGCGACCAGCTCAACAAGGGCGTTACGGCATTCAAGAATGCAAAGTTCGAGGAGGCCATCGACCATTTCCAGCAGAGCGCTGCCCTTGATCCTTCGCTGATTAACGCCAAAATGTATCTGGCCACCGCCTACGCGCAGCAATATATCCCTGGCGCCGATACACCAGAGAACAACAAGATGGCGGAAGAGGCGATCAAGCAATATCAGGCCGTGCTTGACATGAATGCGCCGCGCGATCAGAGGGAAAACGCCGCCAAGGGCATCGCCTCGCTTTACTACAATATGAAGAAGTTCGACGACGCCAAGAAATACAACCACATGGTTTCTGATATCGACCCCAATGATCCCGATCCTTACTACTCGATCGGCGTTATCGATTGGGCGGAATGCTACGCCCCGCGTATGGAAGAGCGGGCCAAACTCGGCATGAAGCCGGATGAGAATCTGAACCCCAAGAACAAAGATCAGAAAAAGGTCTGCGAAGAACTCAAGACGAAGAACATGCCCGCGATTCAGGAAGGCATCGACAACCTGAACAAGGCGATCCAGCTTCGTCCGGACTACGACGATGCGATGGCTTATCTGAACCTGATGTACCGCGAAAAGGCCGATGTGGAGTGCGACGATCTCGCACAGCGACAGGAAGATCTCAAGACTGCCGACAACTGGGTTGATAAGACCCTGGCCACCAAGAAGGCCAAGGCAGAGAAGCAGCCCAGCCAACAAGGCATCACCATGGATCAGCCGAAGTAGGATCAGCCGAAGTAAGTTCACCCAAATTAAGACCAGCCAAATAAGATCAACCGAAATCATCCGGCGGGAATTTACGGGGCGGACGCCATGTCCGCCCCTTTATCTTGCGCGCAAGGCCGCCAACTCATTCCGGCAATCGGCGTAAACCATGGCTAAATCTTCTCGGTTTTGCCGTCGTATTTCACCACACCATTCTGCTGGTTTTGCCGCGTCACGTCGTCATTCGTATAGGTCCGCTTTGCCGGCTTCCACTTACCCGTAATGGCTGGTTGCTGGGACGCGCCGATGAAGACCCACACCGGCTGAGCCTGTTGTTCGCCGGTCATTTCTTGCTCTGGCTCCATTCGCCTCATCCTGCGCCCATGATCCGGCTGGTTCTCCGATTCCATGCGTCGCATTTCCCGCTCGCGCTCGGGACGGTTTTCAGCTTCGAATTCACGCATTCCCCGCTCCCGCCCACGATGATCCGGTCCGGCTGTGATCGGAGAGATGATCGGAGTCTGCCCGCCCGAATACCACACCGGCACGGTGTAAACTGCGTCGGTGTCGCCGGAGATCTCGGAGAGCGTGGAATTGGTTGCACCCGCAATCAATCCGCCAGTGGCGTTGGTAGCCCCGACAGGGTTTGGAGAAAATGTCGTGAGCGCCAGGCTCGGAGTTGTCACCAGTGGAATATAAGGTCCGCAGCCGTATGGACAATACCCCGGAACGCCGCGCCAATCCTGGCCGTAGCTTAAAGCTGACAGCAGAAGAATGGAACCCAGTACCGCAAACTTGCTCATAAAACCTCCCGGAAGACTTACTCTGCCTGTTCTGCAGCAGATAGCATGCCACTAGCTCCTGGCCGAGATGGGATTGATATCTGCGCCGTTTTGGTTGTTTTCACGGCAGTTCGGGACTGGCCGGAGCGGCGGTAGGTGCAAAGACTTGCGCCAAAAACGCAGTGAATTGTTTAGTGAGTGCAGTTCCGGAGATCAAGGCTTGCTGTAGACTCGCACTTCGACCTGGGGAAATTGCGCCTCTTCGACCCTTGGGAAAGGCTCGCCCAGAATTCGATTCAGCATCAGCGTGGTCGAATCGGGGTGCCCGTTCGCCTGGTTGCTCATAAGCACGACCCACACTCGAGAGTAGCGATCAGGTATCGAATGCACGAAAGCGCTGCCAGGCTTGCCACTGAAGTCCCGATAGTCGAGATGGTCGCTG
>JBAVUV010000124.1:0-5323 GCA_049696955.1 Candidatus Sulfotelmatobacter sp.
CGGACCAGTCGTCCAGGCGGCAATGCGGCAGAATGACCCATCGTCAGCGCCTTCCGATCAACTCCCCGCGAACGCCGGATCCGCCGATGATCCCGCGGCAGCGACAAAGACTCCAATCACCGGAACCGTTGTCCTGGATATCGAGCAGGGCGGAATCGAAGTCCCGTCCTTCGTAGGAAAAACCGTCCGCGGTGCCGTGGAATCTGCTGAGGATGCAGGTCTCGAACTGGAAGCCGTGGGCAGCGGCGTGGCCCTAGAGCAGTCTCCGCCGGCCGGCACTCACGTAGCTGCAGGGGCCCACGTCACCGTGCAGTTCGGAAGATAGATCGTACGGTTTACCCTGTGTTCTCTGTGCCCCCTGTGGTTAAGCCCTTCCGTTTGACCCGCCGAAAAACCACGTGATACGGTAATCAGTCAGCTTTTCCCCAGATTAGCCCATGTGCCTTGAGGTTTCGATTGTCTTCTGTTGAATCTATGCCAGCCGGTACAGTTCCTGCCATTCGCAAGACCGCGCTGAATGCCGTCCATCGCCAGATGGGGGCAAAGATGGTCGACTTTAACGGTTGGGACATGCCGGTCGAGTATCCCGCGGCGATCGGTTGCGGAGTTATCAACGAGCACATGGCAGTGCGCACCGCTGTTGGCATTTTCGACGTCAGCCACATGGGCGATATCCGCCTTGCCGGCCCGCAAGCGCTGGCCGCGGTGCAGCATATCTCGATGAACGATGCCTCGCGTCTAGCCGTTGGCCAGGCGCAATATTCGGCTTTGCTCTATCCGCAGGGAACTTTTGTGGACGATGTGATCGTTCACCGGTTAGGCGAAGACGAGTACTTGCTCGTAATCAACGCCGGCACGCGCGAAAAAGATTTCAACTGGGTCCGCGATAACACGCGGCAGTTCGACTGCGCGGTGGAAAATCTGTCCGACGACTTTACGCAAATCGCGATTCAGGGACCGAAGGGCGTAGACGTTCTGCAGAAGCTGACGGATGCGGATTTGAGCGCAGTAAAGTTTTACTGGGTTACGCGCGGTTCGGTTTGCGGACTGAAGAATATCCTGATTGCCCGCACAGGATATACAGCCGAAGATGGTTTCGAAATTTATGTTCCCGCGGATGAGGCCACCAGCGCACGAGTATGGAATGAAATTCTAAATGCGGGAAAAGAATTCAGCATCCTTCCCTGCGGATTAGGCGCGCGCAACACGCTTCGCCTTGAGGGCAAACTTCCGCTCTACGGTCACGAGATTTCCGATACGATCAATGTTTGGGAGGCCGGCCTCGACCGCTTCTGCAAAATGGAGAAGCCCGATTTCATCGGCCGTGCCGCTCTGGAGAAGGCAAAGGCGCAGGGCGTGAAGCGCACGCTGGTCGGCTTGGAGATGACTGAGCGCGGCATCGCGCGCGACGGATATAAAATCCTGGACAGCGACGGCCGCGAGATCGGATATGTCACCAGCGGATCTCCCGCGCCTTTTCTGAAGAAGAACATCGCGCTGGCGTATGTGCCACCTGTGTTAGCAGCGGTAGGGACGCCAGTGAAAGTCGAGATTCGCGGGCAGGGTGTGGGAGCTCAGGTTGTGCCAACACCGTTTTATAAAAGACCGAAAAAGGCTTAGCCCACGAAGGGCACTCAGTTAGACGAAGGGAAGCTAGCAGCTGTCATGGCATATCCATCAGATCGCAAATACACGAAACAGCACGAATGGATTCAGGTGAATGGAACCACGGGTTCGGTCGGAATCACCGATCACGCGCAAGAGGAGTTGGGCGACATTGTCTTCGTCGAACTGCCCAAGACCGGAGCGGAGGTCACAGCCGGTAAGACATTCGGTTCTGTGGAATCCGTGAAAGCGGTATCGGACTTGTACTCCCCGGCCTCTGGGACGGTAACGGAGACGAACGACAGTCTCGCCACTTCGCCTGAGAATGTGAATAAGGATCCGCACGGTTCCTGGATGATGAAGATCACCCTGAAGAATCCCGGCGAACTCGATGGGCTGCTATCTTCAGCGGATTACGAAAAGTTCGTGGCGGAAGAGGGCGGACACTGACGAATTGTCGATTTCCGATTGCCAATTGTCGAATGAGCATCACCCCTTACAGAAATCCGGACTCGTAGGGCTTCAATCGAAAATTGGAAATTGGCAATCGGAAATGATTCTGGCGTGCCGGGTTCCACAATCGAATTGACCTTGAGGCTCATCTAACAAACTTCCTATGCGTTATTTACCGAAATCTCCTGCCGACCGTCAGGCCATGTTGAAGGCGATCGGCCTGGGTTCCATCGACGAGCTTTTCGCGCCGATTCCCGCCGAATACCGCTTGAACCGTGATCTGAAAGTCCCGCGGCAAATGGCGGAATCGGAAATCGTCGATTATTTCCGCCAACGCTCGAAAGAGAACGGCGAAGGCTACGCCAGCTTTCTGGGCGCGGGGGCCTACTCCCATTACCGGCCCGTCATTATCGATTCATTGATCTCGCGCGGCGAGTTCCTCACTGCGTATACGCCGTATCAGGCGGAGATTTCCCAGGGAACTCTGCAATCGATTTTCGAATTTCAGACCATGATCTGCGAACTCACCGGCATGGAAGTGGCCAATGCTTCTATGTATGACGGTTCAACCGCCGCCGCCGAAGCGGTGATGATGGCGGTTCGGCTCACCGGCAGGCGTTCTGTGGTAGTGGCGCGAAGTTTCCATCCCGAGTACCGCGAAGTGCTCGCCACTTACGCGACGCATCAGGGAATGCCGCTGTCGGTCGCAGGTTTCGGTGACGACGGACGTTTAAATCTCGCGGAGTTGGAAAAATCGATTTCGTCGGATACGGCTTGCGTCCTTATTCAATCCCCGAACTTCTTTGGCACCATCGAAGATGTAGCGGCCGTTGCTGAGATTGCGCATAAGAATGGCGCAATGCTCGTAGTCTGCATTGCCGAAGCAGTCTCCTTGGGAATTGTGGAACCGCCGCGCCAAGCTGACATCATCGCCATGGAGGCGCAGTCGTTGGGGGTGCCACTCGGATTCGGCGGACCTTATTGCGGTGTAATTGCCACGCGCGAGAAGTTCGTTCGGCAAATGCCCGGGCGTCTAGTGGGTCAGACCGTCGACAAGCAAGGCCGACGCGGATTTGTGCTCACCCTCGCGACGCGCGAACAGCACATCCGTCGCGAGAAAGCGACGTCGAATATCTGCACCAATCAGGCCCTGGTCGCCCTGATGGTCAACATTTTTATGACCGTCTACGGCAAAATCGGATTGAAAGAACTGGCCGGGCAGAATCTTGCGAAGGCGGCGTATGCGGCGGCGCAGTTCGCGAAGCACGGCAAGATTCTCTTTGGCGGCGCTCCGCGATTCAACGAATTCGTAGTTGAAACCAGCGAAGACCCGTATTCCGTGAATGCACGACTGCTCGAACACAAGATCGTCGGCGGCTTGCCTCTAAAAAAGTCTTATCCCGAACTCGGGAAGGCAGCGCTGTGGTGCTGCACGGAATTGACCACGCGTAGCGTGATCGACACGGCGGCGGAAGTCTTCGCCAACCGCGAAGGTGCGCCATCCGCCAAAGAAGAAGCTACAGTTGAAGAGGTGGCGCGATGAAGAACAGGATCCGTAAAGCCACCCGTCACGTGAATCAGAACGAGGGCCTGATCTTCGAGAAATCTTCGGCGGGCAAAGCCGCGTGGAAGTTGCCGCCACTCGATGTTCCCGAGGTTGATACCTCAAAGCTCCTCGGTGCCTTAGAAAGGAAAGATCTCGGCAACATGCCGGAAGTGAGCGAGATCGAAATCATCCGCCACTTCACCCGGCTTTCTACGTGGAATTACGCCATCGATCTCGGAATGTATCCTCTGGGCTCGTGCACCATGAAATATAACCCGCGCGTGAATGAAGCAGTGGCGCGGGTGGAAGGAATTGCGAACGGTCATCCCTACCAGCCGGAAGTCATTTCGCAGGGAGCCTTGCAGATTCTAAAAACATTGAGCGAGTGCCTCATCGAGATCACGGGCATGGACGCGATCACGATGCAGCCCGCTGCGGGTGCGCATGGAGAGATGACCGGACTGCTCATGGTGCGGGCCTACCACCACGCGCAGGGCCGCCCGCGAAAGAAAGTTCTGATTCCAGATTCGGCGCACGGAACCAATCCCGCGACCGCCGCAATGGTCGACTATGCCGTTGAAAATTTGAAGTCGGACTCGCGCGGAATGGTTGACATTGGCGCTCTCCAAGCCCAAATGAATGAAGATGTGGCTGCGCTCATGCTCACGAATCCGAACACACTGGGCGTTTTCGAACAACAGATTCACAAGATCGCCGACATTCTTCACGCCAAGGGCGGCCTGCTTTACATGGATGGCGCAAACATGAACGCCCTGGTAGGAAAAGTGCGTCCCGGCGATTTCGGCGTCGACGTGATGCATCTCAACCTGCACAAAACTTTTTCCACGCCGCATGGCGGTGGGGGCCCTGGATCCGGACCGGTGGCAATCAAGAAAAAACTTGAGCCGTTTCTTCCGACCCCGGTATTGATCGCGAAAGGTGACGGCAGCCTCGGTTTTGAATATAACCGACCGCAATCAGTGGGACGGGTGCGCGCGTTCTATGGCAACTTCGGAATGTTTGTCCGCGCGCTGGCCTACATTCAGGCGAACGGCCCCGATGGGCTGCGGCAGACCACGGAAGACGCGGTGCTGAACGCGAACTACATTCGCAAGGGGCTTGAGGGAACTTACGATCTGCCGTACTCCACGCCGACGATGCACGAAGTCGTATTCAGCGACAAGCTGCAGGCGAAAAAAGGCGTGCGGACCATGGATATCGCCAAGCGGCTGATCGATTACGGCTTCCACCCCTATACCACGGCGTTTCCTCTGATCGTTCCGGGCGCGCTGATGATCGAGCCGACGGAGAGCGAATCCATAGAAGAGATGGATTTATTCATCGACGCAATGAAATCGATTGCGGAAGAAGTGGAAGAGAATCCACAGACCGTGCTTGATGCGCCGCACTCCACGCGGGTTTCGCGGCTCGATGAAACGGCCGCAGCCAGGAAGCCGGTATTACGGTGGAAGCCGGCTGTGTAAGTTTGTAGCGCCGGCGTCTCGCCGGCCGTGGGAGTTCCACGATAGCCTTGAGCCTACCGAAAGAGACAGCCGCCGGGACGGGCGGCGCTACGAAAATGCTCCGCGTCACTTCGTTGAGATATCCACCGTTGCGCGCGTCGTCTCCCAATCTATCCGTAGCGTGCAGCCGTTTCCTCTCTTGTCGTAGTCAATCGTGAAATCTTCAACGGGCGAGGGCAACTTGCTCACCTTCATG
>JBAVUV010000125.1:0-7211 GCA_049696955.1 Candidatus Sulfotelmatobacter sp.
GTGTTATACCGTAAACAGTCTGCTTCTCTTCCATCCATGGCTGATCGCAGTGAAATTCCCGTGTCCTCCGGCACCCAGGCGTCGAACCTCCTGGCAACTAAAGTCGATCCCACCTCGGCTCGTTTCGAGGCCAACATGCGGTTTCTGGCAGATCTCATGTCGCAGGTGCGCAACGAAGGCGAGGCGATCTGTGAAGGCGGCGGCAGCAAGGCCATCGAAAATCAGCATGGTAAGGGACGCCTGACCGCTCGCGAACGCATTGAACTATTAGCCGATCCTAAAACTTTCTTCGAATTGGGCCTCTACGCAGCGCACGGCATGTATGAAGAGTGGGGCGGAGCGCCCGCCGCCGGGGTCATTACCGGTTTAGCGCGCATCCATACTCGCATGGTAATGATTATCGCCAACGACGCTACGGTGAAAGCCGGAGCATTTTTTCCCATGACGTCGAAGAAAGTGATTCGCGCTCAGAACATTGCCATCGAGAACCGTATTCCGACCATCTATCTAGTGGATTCGGCGGGCGTTTTTCTGCCGCTGCAGGAAGATGTCTTCCCTGACACGGACGACTTCGGCCGCGTGTTTCGTAACAATGCGGTTATGTCAGCCATGGGTATCGCGCAAACCGCAGCCATTATGGGGATGTGCGTGGCTGGCGGCGGCTACCTGCCGGTGATGTGCGATCACGTTCTGATGACCGATGGCAGCGGATTATTCCTGGCAGGACCCGCGTTAGTGCAAGCGGCGATCGGACAGAAAGTTTCCGCCGAAGAATTGGGAGGGGCGGCGATGCACGCGAGTATCAGCGGCACGGTAGATTTCCGCGAAGCGGACGACGCGGCCTGCCTGGCGCGCATCCGCTCGATTGTTGAAAAGTGGGGATACCGGCGCCAGTCTTGCTGGGATCGCAAAAAGCCTGTCGAACCGGCGCACGCTGCTGAAGAAATTTACGGCATTTACGATTCCTCGCCCGCCCGGCCCTATGACATGAAGGAAATTTTGGCGCGCGTGCTCGATGGCAGCCGTTTCGACGAATACAAACCGGAATATGGCAAGACTCTGATCTGCGGCTACGGACGCATCGGCGGATTCGCCGTGGGCATTGTCGCCAATCAGAAGATGCATGCGCAGGCCACTGATCATGAAGGCCACAAGCGGACCGAGTTTGGCGGCGTGATTTATACCGAATCGGCAGAGAAGGCCGCTCGCTTCATCATGGACTGCAACCAAAATTTGATTCCTCTCGTTTTCTTTCACGACGTGAACGGTTTCATGGTAGGACGCGACGCGGAATGGAGCGGCATCATCAAAGCTGGCGCGAAAATGGTGAATGCCGTTTCGAATTCAGTTGTGCCCAAGATTACGGTGATTGTGGGTGGTTCGTTCGGCGCTGGACATTATGCGATGTGCGGCAAAGCGTTTGATCCGCGATTTGTGTTTGCCTGGCCGACCGCACGTTACGCCGTGATGAGCGGAGACGCGGCAGCTGGCACATTGGTGGAAATCAAAGTGAAGCAACTCGAACGCGGTGGCACGAAGCTGAGCGAGGAGGACAGGAAAGAGTTGTACGAATCGACGAAGCGCACTTATGACGAGCAAACCGATCCGCGCTATGGCGCTGCAAGGTTGTGGATCGATAAGATCATCGATCCCATCGAAACCCGTGACGCCATCACCCAGGCTCTGGAGGCAGCGGCATTGAATCCGGATGTATCAGAGTTCAAGGTGGGAGTGCTGCAAACATGATTCGTCCTTACCCGAGGCCGAATCGTTCGAAAGGTTCTTTGATTTTTGATCTCCGTGCCTCCGTAACTCCGTGGTGAAATGATTTGTCCGATACCGTCAAATTAATCGAATGTCCGCGCGATGCCTGGCAAGGGCTGAAAGGTCAAATCCCGCCTGACATCAAGCGAGCCTATCTGCAGGCATTGATCAGCGCGGGATTTAAGCACATCGATGCGGTTTCGTTCGTATCGCCGAAAGCCGTCCCGCAAATGGCGGATTCCGAAGAAGTGTTGAAGGAACTCGATCCGCCGGACGACGTGGAGATCATCGGCATCGTGGTCAATGAGAAAGGTGCGGAGCGCGCCATCGGTACGCACGCGGTGCACACGCTGGGATTTCCTTATTCGATTTCCGAAACCTTCCTGCGCAAGAATCAGAATCAGTCTGCCGAGGATGCACTTGAAGAATTGGAAAAGATTCAGACAAAAGCCGACAACGCTGCTATCGACGTAGTGGTCTATATCTCAATGGCATTCGGCAATCCATACGGCGATCTGTGGAACGTGGAAGAATTGATTGAAGCAATCTCGCTGATGGAGGTCGACAACCTGCGCATGATTTCCTTAGCCGACACGGTGGGGATGGCGACGCCCGAACAGGTCAGCGAAGTGGTCGGCGCAGTGATGGCGAAGTACGATTACCTGGAGATCGGAGTGCACCTGCATAGCCGCCCCGAACATGCCGAGGCAAAGATTCTTGCCGCGTATGATGCCGGCTGCCGGCGCTTTGATTCCGCGATCGGCGGACTGGGAGGCTGCCCCTTCGCCCAGGATGCGCTGGTCGGCAACATCGCGACCGAGAAAGTGATTGAAGCTTTGAAGCAGCATGGCGCGGAGTTGCCGCCTCTGAAGCCGCTGGACACGTTGCTGCGCGCGACGTCAGAAATCGGCGCCAGGTACTCCAACTCCTTGAGCGACGATTCTCTGAGTGACGATTAACGGTTCACAAATATGGATTACAAAACAATCCAGGTTGTCTACGACTCCGGCATTGCCACCATCACGCTGAACCGTCCCGACAAGCGTAACGCCATCAGCTTCGAATTGATTGACGATCTGCTGCACGCGCTGCGGGAAGTAGAGACATCCGCCGCGCTCGTGCTCATCATTACCGGAGCCGGCAAGGCTTTCTGTTCCGGCATGGACTTGGAAAACTTAAAGGGATTGTTGGGACGGTCGCCTGAGCAAAACCTTGAAGATTCCCGAACAATGGTCCAACTGTTCCGCTCCCTTTACGAATTTCCCAAGGTGACAATCGCGGCGGTGAACGGCGCCGCCATTGCGGGTGGCACCGGCCTGGCCTTGCTGTGCGATTTCACTCTCGCGGTGCCCGAGGCCAAGTTCGGTTACACCGAAGTTCGTATCGGATTTGTCCCTGCCATCGTTTCCACTTTCCTGCTGCGCCAAGTGGGAGAGAAGCAGGCTCGCGATCTTTTGCTGACCGGAAGAATTTTCGGAGCGGACGAAGCGGCCCGCATGGGATTGGTCAACTAAATCGTCGCGCCCGAAAATCTGACGACGCGAGCTCGCGCCTTGGCAGCCCTCCTGATGGAAAACAGCCCGGCATCGTTGCGCGCAACTAAAAAACTTCTGAGCGATCACGCACGGGCCAGACTGGATGCTCAGATCGATGCTGCGGTGCGCGAGAATGCCGCCATCCGTACCACTGCCGACTTCCGGGAGGGCATCACATCGTTCCTCGAAAAGCGCAAGCCAGTATGGAAGGGCGAATGAGTTCCAAAAATCACGCGGTCAATGAAACCCGGCTGCGGGTACGTTACGCGGAAACCGATCAGATGGGTGTGGTTTACCATTCCAATCATTTCATCTGGTTCGAAGTGGGCAGGGTCGAACTGCTGCGGCAGTTAGGCTTTTCCTACCGCGACATGGAGAGTAAAGACGGACGCTTCATCGCTGTAGCCGAGGCGAAATGCCGTTATCGCTCGCCGGCACACTATGATGAAGAAATTGTCGTGCGAACCGAAATGTTAAACGTGCGCGATTCTGTCATCCACTTTGGCTATGAGTTAAGGAGCGGTGAGGGTGGCACACTCATCGCGGAAGGCGAAACGACGCATATCGTCACAGATGCAGAAATGAAAATTGCAACTCTGCCGGAAAAATACTTAAAAATATTTCGCGCTGCGGTTGGAAAACGAAACGGGAACCCTTCTTGAACGCATTACACCTTAACGGCAACGACCTCACTCTGGAAGCGGTGCGGGAAGTCGCCGATCAACATCGCCCCGTGCTTTTGTTGGCAGAGGCGCGCGACGCTGTCGACCGCGCGCGCGCTGTTGTCGACGAAATCGTAGCCGGAAACAAATTGGCCTACGCGATCACCACCGGTGTGGGCAAGCTCAGCGATGTAAGAATTGCCGGCGATCAGATTCGCGAACTGCAGGTCAACCTTGTGCGCTCACACGCGGTTGGAGTCGGCGAACCACTCTCGGTGGCTGAAACCCGAGCGATGATGCTCTTGCGCGCCAATTCTCTGGCGAAAGGTTATTCAGGTGTGCGAGCGATCGTTATCGATACGCTCTGCGAAATGCTGAACCGCGGCGTGACCCCGTTCGTGCCCTCGCAAGGCAGCGTAGGCGCGAGCGGCGATCTCGCTCCCCTGGCGCATCTTGCGCTGGCCTTGATCGGTGAAGGTGAATGCATTGACGCAGGAGCGCGCATTCCCAGCGACGCCGCGCTGAAGCGGGCGCAGATCAAGCCCGTGGTTCTGGAAGCGAAAGAATCCATTTCGCTCATCAATGGAACGCAAGCCATGCTAGCCGTAGGAACGCTGGCCTTGCTGGCCGCAGAAACGTTGGTGGATTCCGCCGACGTGTTGGGCGGCCTCTGCTGCGACGCGCTCAAAGGAACCGACGCAGCCTTCGATGAACGCATTCACAAAGCGCGCCCGCACCGCGGACAGATGAAGACTGCCGCAAATCTACGCAAGATGCTCGATGGTAGCCAGATTCGCGAGTCGCATCGCGAATGCGGCCGCGTGCAGGATGCCTACTCGCTGCGCTGCATCCCTCAAGTACACGGTGCGGTGCGCGATACGCTGACGCATTGCCGTAACGTATTTGAGATCGAAGCGAACTCTGCAGTGGATAATCCTCTGGTCTTTATACAAGGAACTGACCATGTGGGGACGGCCGCCCCCGGCCGTCCGGCGGAGCGAAACTCCGCGATTTGCGGCGGTGATGTCATCTCCGGCGGGAATTTCCACGGCGAGCCGCTCGCCTTCGCTTTGGATTTCCTCGCCATCGCTTTGAGTGCGCTGGCTGGCATCAGCGAGCGCAGGATCGAGCGACTGGTGAATCCCGCGCTAAGCGAGGGTTTGCCGCCCTTTCTGGCCGAGGGCGCGGGATTGAATTCCGGTTTCATGATGGCGCAGGTCACCGCGGCAGCGCTGGTCAGCGAAAACAAAGTGCTGTCGCATCCCGCGTCGGTCGACTCGATTACGACGTCGGGCAACAAGGAAGATTACGTCTCCATGGGCATGACGGCGGCAAATAAGCTGAGGCGCATTGTCGAGAACACGCGAAATGTACTGGCAATCGAGGCGATGGCTGTAGCGCAGGCGATCGACTTTCTCGCACCGCTGAAAACTTCGAAGCGCGGACAGGCGGCGCACGCGGCGATTAGGGCAGTGTGTCCAACGGTTGAAAAAGACCGCGTAATGTACAAAGATTTCGCCAGAATTGCGGAATTGATTGGGAGCGGCAAGGTAGCAGAGGCGCTGCGGTAGGTGCACAAAGGCCGGGCTTTGCCCGGCGGAC
The DNA here is from genome assembly GCA_049696955.1 of Candidatus Sulfotelmatobacter sp. Lineage (GTDB taxonomy): Bacteria > Acidobacteriota > Terriglobia > Terriglobales > Acidobacteriaceae > Sulfotelmatobacter. Next base: position 5,564 of record JBAVUV010000125.1, read on the forward strand.
AGCCGAGGGCGGCTGTCCCCACATAAACCAGAACCTGATAAACCGATTCTAAAATGTCTTCGCCGCGCTGCCGTCCAACCCCAACTCCCCAGCAACCCCCTGCAGCGCCGAAATGCAGAACCCAATATGCTCGTCCAGATCGACGCCCAGCGCGGCGGCCCCGTTCACGATGTCGTCGCGATTCACTTTCCGGGCGAAGGCTTTGTCCTTCATCCGCTTTCGCACGGACTTCGCGTCCACTTCGGCCAGCGACTTCCCCGGCTTGATCAGCGCCACTGCGGTGATGAAGCCGGCCAGTTCGTCGCAGGCGAAGAGAGCTTTTTCCATCGGCGTATCGCGCGTCACGCCGGTATATTCGGCGTGCGACATAATGGCGCGGCGGATTACCTCTGGCCAGCCGCGCTCCTTCAGAATTTCGTTGCCTCTGTAGGGATGATCTTCCAGGCTGGGATATTTTTCGTAATCGAAATCGTGAATCAGACCAACAATCCCCCACAAATCTTCTTCGGACATTCCCTCAGGGGCTGAAGCCCCAGCGGAGCTTCGCTCCTCTGGACAGCCGGGGGCGGCTGTCCCCACAAGATCTTTTGGCTCACTCCCACCGAATTTCCGCGAACAGGCGCGCATGCACGCTTCAACCGCCAGTGCGTGCTTGCACAAACTTTCTGACTGGGTGAACTCAGTTAGTAAACACCACGCCGACTCACGATCAATCATTGCTTTTGCCTTGTCTATTGCGGGATTCAGCCGGGTGCTTCCGGTTATTGCCGGCAACACTCGCGGTTCTATTCATTTTAACCTTGACTTCCACAGGCCTTGTACCGCAGATTGTCTCTGCGGTCGGAACCTTCCCCCAATTTTCAGGTTCCAAGGAGTAGCCGGCTCTGGCACTCCCACAACCCGATGGCCACGACTCTTGCCCCAGTAGACTCTAGGGAAGTCGTCCGTTGCGATCACTGCCTGTTGGTTCAATTCCGTACGGTCAATAACAATTGCCGACGCTGCCATTCGTCCCTGGACGAGGAACCCGAGCCCGAACCGGTGGTGATGACGCCGCCTGTAATGATGCCGATGCCCGGTATGGGCCGTGGGCATCTCAACCTCGCGACCTCCATCCGCTCCCTGCGCCTGCGCAGCGGGTTGAGCCAGCGGCAGCTGGCCGGACGCATGTCCGTGCCGCGAACCTATGTTTCCAAAATTGAAAACGAGAAAGCCACGCCCACGTTGTCTTCCCTGGAGCGGCTGGCTCGAGCCCTGGAGGTGACCGTGCCGGAATTGCTCAGTGGTGGTGAAAAGAGCCGCCAGGACGAAATCAGCGACTTGGTGAAAGACCAATTCATCGCTGAGATTTTGCCGTTTGTTTCGCAACTCAACGGAATGCAGATGTCGAGCATTCTCACTCAGGTGCGCGATTTGACATTGCGGCCGAGACGAACCGCGTAAACGAAGTTATGTGGGGACAGCCGCTCTCGGCTGTCCGCGGCGCGCAGCGCGGCTGTCCTTTTCCAAGTTTATCCGGGCAAACCAGCCAACTCACGGCCGGGACCAAAACCTTGGTCCCGGCTTTTTTTCATGATCTTTTTTCACGATCCCGCAACTGAATCCCAACTAGATCGACCAACATCTATCCATCATGAACCTGGAAGAA
>JBAVUV010000126.1:0-27676 GCA_049696955.1 Candidatus Sulfotelmatobacter sp.
CAGTCCGATATTGCTTCAAAGACAAATTCAGTTCGCAAATTGCAGGCCGCGAAATAAGCCTTCTGAACGAATCTTTTTGTGTATCCAAACTTCGCAGTTGAAATTTTCAGTACGCCAGCTGAAACAGCACGTGCACCACGGCGGTCGAATCCACGGGCTGTCCCATGCGCAGCGCGGGCTTGAAGCGCATCTTGTTTGCCGCTGCTATAGCCGCTTCATCCAGTCCGTGCCCCAGGCCGCGAACCACACGATTCACATGCAAAGTCCCGTTTGCTGCGAAACTCACTTCCAGCAGAACTTCGCCTTCCAGCTTCAGGCCGCGAGCTTCTTCCGTGTACACCGGCTGCGGCTTGTAGGTGATCTCCACAGGCGTAGTAGCGGGACCTGAGTCGTTCTGGGCCAGCTTCGGTCCGCCATGCACAACTTGCTCAGCTCCGAATCCGCCGGTCGCGACTCCAGCTCCGTTGCTGCGGCCGTCGCCTTTACCTCCGGTCGCAACGCCGTTGCCGAAATCCGCGCTGGCTACAGTGCCTTTAATCCCTTTCGCTCCGCCCGATCCGTTGCCTTGTCCCGGACCAGCGGGCATATCAAAGGAACCGGTCTGCGCGGCATAAAGCTTGGCGCCTTCCTTGCCTGTGCCCTTCAAACCGTTGGGATCGCCGAAGCCTCCGGTCTGGACTTTCTGCACCGCGGCGTTCACCGTTGGCGCGACCGAACTCCCCGAGAAATCTCCCGTATGCAAGAGTTGGGGGCGCGCTCCTCCGGAAGTCATCTTGAGCTGAGGAGCAGCGAACGTATTGATCACCACCTTCGGCGCTTCCACTGGTTCAGGCGCGGTGATATGCCGAACCTCGTGCGGCACCACTAACTTCGGCTGTTGAAAAACCGGCGCAGGAGGAAGCAGCTTGACCTTCAATGGCTTCCTGTTGACCGGCACGTGCTCCGGCCGCAACGCAGGCATCGGAATCAGCGAAGTAATGCGGTACTGCCTGGGTTGAAGCCGGTCAGGAAACAGCATGCCGAGATTCGCCAGCAGCAGAGCGAGCAGCACCACAAAGCCGTAGCTGGCAGCCAGCGCGCGCCGGTCGATCTTGCGCTCCGGCAAAATCCCGAGCTGAAAACTGTGTCCGGAAAAAGCTTGTTCAGGCGTAGCCATCGATTGACTCCAAGAGAGCCCAGGCCGGGGAGAGGACCGGGATTGGAGTTCTCACATTAAGGGAAAAAGGACAGGTGCGAAACGTGTCCACGGCTCTTGACCAAAAGTAACCGGGGAAGAACACTTCCGGGAGTTGGGTCCGAAATGGTCCGCGGGATGCCGCCGACACTGCTCTTGATTCTGCCTGTGTGGGACGGACACTCCTGTCCGTTGCCTTTGACGTTGGTGTTGATCTTCGCTGTCATCCTGAGGAAGCGGAGTCGCACGCGAAGCCTAGGCCGTTCGCCGCCGGCGAAACCACCAGAAAATAGGCACCCCAGCCAGAATAACCAGCAACCCATAGAACGAGTTGGGCCAGTTTTCCCGAAAGGTGTAATAGAGAAGCACGGCTGCGACGGCGATGAACAGCGCGGGAACCAGCGGATAGCCGAAGACGCGATAGGGACGAGCAGCCTGCGGATCGCGCCACCGGAAGATAAAGATCGTGCTCCCGGCAATCATGTAGAAGAGCCACTCGGCAAAAATGGCGAGAGAAAAAAGCTGGCGAAAGTTTCCTCCAAGTAACAGAAGGACGATCGACAAGACTGCTTGTACCACGATTGCGGCTGAAGGCGTGTGAAAGCGGGGATGCACGTCGGCAAGAGCGCGAAAGAAATATCCGTCCCGCGCCATGGCAAAAGGCACGCGCGCGCCGCTCATAATGGTGCCATTCAAAGTGACCAGCATGGAGATCGCCATACCCGCCGAAACGATGGCCGCACCCATGTGCCCCATCACCAGTGCCACTGCATCAGAGGCGGGACGCGGCGAAGCGGCGATTGCACTTGCGGGCAGCACGTACTGCACTCCAGCGTTCATCAACATGTAAAGCACACCCACCGTGGCCACGCCCGCGATCAGCGCAATCGGGATGTTGCGGCCAGGATTCTTAATCTCGCCGCCGACCATGTTCAAGTCGTTCCATCCGTCGTACGCCCAGAGAGCGGCGACCAGCGCGGCCATGAAGCCGGCTATCCCGCCCTTGGCTCCGGCGAACGTGCTGGCAAAATTGCTCCAGCCGCGACCGGCGGCGCCGCCCTCTCCACCGAAGCACACCACGACGATGCCGAGAATGATTACTACTTTCAGAATCGTGAATACGAGTTGAAATTCACCCGCCTTCTTTACTCCCAGATAATTCAGCCCGGAAATAAGTATCGCTGCAGCGATGGCAACAAGCTGTCCCCAGGTGATGGCAAAGGGATGGGAGTAAATATTTGCCAGAAAAACATTTGCAGAAAAAAAAGAAAAAATGGAGAACGTTCCCAGAATGCGTACCAGTCCGGTTGCGACGGTGGCGACAGAGGCGGGCTTCGCGATTACAAACCATGTCCAGCCGTAAAGAAAGCCGCCCAGTGGACCATAGGCGTCGCGGACGTAAATATATTCTCCACCCGCCTGCGGTTTCATGGCGCCGAGCTCGGCGTAAGTGAGTGCGCCAAAAAAAGAGAGCAGGCCCCCTACGAGCCATGCGAGATAAACCAGCTTGGCTGAGCCAACCGCCTGCATCATTTCCGCAGGGACGAGAAAAATTCCGCTGCCGATGATAGTTCCCACTACCACGGCCGAGGCGTGGCTGACCCCGAGATCGCGGGCAAGTTCGGGACGGATGGTGGTGCGTTGGACTGGCTCCAGCATGGTTGAAGGGTGCAAGTATACGTTAGAGGTGGGGCTGGTTTTCCTTATGGCTGTTTGGCACAAGCGAACTGGAGGCGTATCCCACTGCAAACGTCACAATTGTCCCGATGATGACCCACCAGGTCCAGGGGACGTGCCAACGCCAAAGGCACAACTCGATTCCGAATCCGAACAGCATTCCAACCATCGCTCCGCTCTGGTTGGCCCGCTTCGTCAGCACGCCGAGCAGGAAGACCCCCAGCAGCGCGCCATAAGCGACCGATGCGATTTGCAATCCGACTTCAACCACGCGCCCCACTTTGTGCAGCGACAAGATTGCCAAGCCAAACAGCAGCAGTGCAAAAAAGAAAGTGGCCAGCCGCGAAAGGCTCATTCGTTTCTTCTCGTCGGAATTCGGGCGCAGGCGCAAATAGAAATCCAGGATCGCGCTGGATGACAGCGAGTTTAGCGCTGCGCTCAGATTCGACATAGCTGCCGCTAGAATCGCCGCAATCAGAAGTCCGGAAATTCCGTGTGGCATCTGCTTGACAATGAATGTGGGATAGATGCGGTCGGGCTTCCCGAAATTTGCCGAGGGCACGCGGTAGTAGGCCCACAGCATGACGCCCACTAACAGGAACAATGCAAACTGAAACAGAATCGCCACGCCGCTCGAAATGAGTGCAGCCGCAGACTGTTTTTGCCCACGTGCTGCAAGAAGCCGTTGAACGAAGAGTTGATCCGTGCCGTGACTCGCAGTTGTGAAAGCAGTTCCGCCGATCACCCCCGCCCAGAACGTGTAGGGAATCCAAAGACTCGGAGTGAAATCGAACACCTGGAGTTTTCCCGCGCTCGCAGCCGCCGCGTGGATGGCGCTCCAGCCGCCGGGAACAAGATGCAGGATCGTGAAGACTCCTACCAGAGTTCCAGCGACGTAGATAGCGGTTTGCACCACGTCGGTCCAAATCACGGCCGCCAGGCCACCTTCGAAGGTATAGATGAGCGTCAATATGGTGATAATTGCAATCGACCATACCTCGCCCGTGCCCAGCGCGATTGCCACCACAATCGACACGGCATAGACGCGTACTCCTTCCGCAGCAGTTCGCGTCAGCAAAAAAATGCCAGCGGTCAGGGAGCGCAGTCCGCGGCCAAAGCGGCGTTCAATCAATTCATATGCCGTGTAGAGATCTCCGCGAAAATAATGTGGCAGAAGCACAAAGCTGATCACCACGCGGCCGAGAGCGTAGCCCATTACGACTTGCAGGAAAGCTAAATTGGTGTCGTAGGCAAGGCCTGGGATGCTGATAATGGTGAGGGTGCTGGTCTCGGCGGCGACGATAGAAAGAGAGATCGCCCACCAGGGAATATCGCGGCTCGCCAGAAAATAGTCGCGAATTGAACGCTGACGTTTGCGAAACCGCAATCCAAAAAGGGTGATGCCGACCAGGTAAATTGCGATGATCGCAAGATCGAGTTTGTCGAGGCCCATGCGTTCTGCCGCTATCCGCCGTTGCGCAGATATTTTTTCTGGCTTCAATTATGGAGGCAATTCGCGGCGCACGCGAGTGCGTCTTTATAGACGTCGACCATCGGCTCGCAGTTAAACATTTGGCCGCGACTCCCTGAGATTGGAGCTGCGCGTCTCCTCCAATGCCTGTGATAGAAATAACCGTGGCCTACTACCTTGGCATCGACGGCGGCGGCAGCAAGACGACGTGCGCTGTAGGCGATGAGGTCTTGCTACTTGGCTCAGCCGTGACCGGCCCCAGCAATATCATTCGCGTAGGAGAAGCGCGGGCACGCGAGTCGCTGCATGAAGCCATCCGTCAGGCGTGCGCAGCCGCGAAAATCGATCCGCGGCAAGTGCATCGGGCTTGCGTTGGCGTAGCCGGGGTCGCGAGTGAAGAAGTGGCCAATACCATTCGCGGACTCATTACGGAAATAGTTCCAGCAGAAATCGAAGTGGTCGGTGATATGCAGATTGCGCTGCAGGCCGCTCTGGGAGCGGATTCGGGTGTGGTCGTCATCGCAGGCACTGGATCGATTGCTTACGGCCGCGACGCGCAAGGAAGAACTGCCCGCGCCGGGGGATGGGGCTTCGCTATTTCTGACGAAGGATCGGCTCATTGGATTGGACGTACCGCAGTCGCAGCTTTGCTGCGCGCCGCTGATGAATCTGGAGATAATCGAGTCGATCAGCGCTCGCGGTTTTTCCACGAGGTGAAATCCATCTGGAAGGTGGAATCGTTAGATCAGTTAACGCGCACCGCGAATACGAACCCAGACTTCGCGGCGTTGCTTCCCGCGGTCGTCACCGCTGCTGATGCGGGAGATGAAGTGGCTCGAAAAGTCCTCAGTCAAGCTGGCAGGGAATTGGCGGACCTCGCTGCTATCGTGGTCCGGTCCCTTTTTCCGGAAGGTATAGCCTGCGGTCATGCCACGATCCCGCTGGCTCTGGTTGGCGGCGTTTTTCGCTATGCGCTGAGGGTGCGGGAGATTTTCTGCGAGACGCTTCGCCAGCTTGATCCGCGACTGGAGGTTAACCGGAATGTAGTAGAGCCGGTTGCGGGCGCGCTGCAGATTGCACGGAAACTCACTTCCCGGCCGCAAAGTCTGGTGGAGTAGTTTCAGGTTCAGTGTAATTGATTAGCGTCCGCCGCCGATCTCCAAGATGGCTCCGGTTGTGTACGACGCGGCCGGAGAGAGCAACCAGAGAACGCCTTCCGCTACTTCAAGCGGCGTGCCTGCCCTTAGCATTGGAATAGTGGACGCCAAGCGCTGCAGCCGGTCTGGCGCGCCGTTGGCGGCATGCAGTCCAGTTTCAATCAGGCCGGGAGCAACAGCATTTACCCGAATTCCTTCCGTCGCAACTTCGCGCGCCAGTCCAATTGTAAAGCTATCAATCGCGCCTTTGGATGCGGCGTAGTGCACCCACTCGCCGGCTGACCCGGTGCGCGCAGCGCGGGAAGAGATATTTACGATGGCTCCGCCGGTTCCGCCGTGCAAGGTCGACATGCGGCGCACCGCTTCGCGGGCGCACAAAATCGCTCCAGTTACATTGACCGCCATAACCTGCTCGAGGGTTGTTGCACTCACCGAGTCCACGCGCGAAAATCCACCGGTGATCGCGGCATTGTTCACCAAGGCTTTGACCGGTCCGAGTTCGCGCTCGGCGGCTTTAAAGAGAGCGATGATAGCTTCTTCGCAAGCGACGTCCGCACGAATCGCACACGCGCGGCCGCCGGCAGAAACAATCTGTTCCGCAACAGTTCGCGCCTCGGCCTCGCCGGTGGCGAAATTGACCGCCACCGAGAATCCGCGTGCGCCCGCGAGTTGAGCGATTGCGGCACCAATTCCGCGACTCGCACCGGTTACGATGATCGTCCCGGGTTGATTTTTCTTCGGCATGGTCTTAGGAAAGATGCGCTAGTTTAACAAAGCAGAGAACTCACTGCTGATATGGCGAATTTGTCGGCGAGTTCAAGATCTTAAAGCGCAGAGATCGGAGAGAAAGAAAGACCGCAGAGAGCGCCGAGAAATTCCCGGAGCAAATGTATTCGATTTCCCCCATGTGCTCCGCGGAAGTCCTCAGCGATCTCTGCGATGAGGATTTGTTATTTCCGAAAGTGATTGCTGATAGCCTCGGCTTGAACCCGGGTAACAACTGCAGAAAGCGCCGACGCATCTGCCTGCCGAACGGCCTGCAAGCTGCCGAAGTGCTCAAGAAGACGGCGAGTTGTACTCTCGCCCACGCCGGGAATTTCCATGAGTTCGGTGGAACGATCGCGCATCTGACGCCGCTTGCGATGGAAAGTTACGGCGAAGCGATGAGCTTCATCGCGAATGAGCTGAATCAAATGCAGCACCGGCGAGTGATGATCGAGCACGACCGGATCTTTTTCTTGTCCGTAGACGTAAAGAATCTCTTCGCGTTTGGCGATGGCGGCGAGGGGCTGGTTGATGATCTCCAGCGCTTCCAGTGCCGCCGCGGCGGCGTGCAGCTGGCCGAGGCCGCCATCGATCAGAACCAGGCTAGGCATGGTTTTCTGTTCCTGCTGGAGACGCTTGTAGCGGCGCGTTACTACTTCGCGCATGGAAGCAAAATCGTCGACGCCCTCGACGGTGCGGATGATGAATTTTCGGTAATCTGATTTCTTCATCTTGCCATCTTCCCAGACCACCATGGAGGCGACCGTCTCTGCGCCCTGGATGTGCGAAATGTCGAAGCATTCGATGCGCTTGGGCAATTCGGGAAGACCGAGAACTTCCTGCAGCTCCTCCTGAATCGCTTTGGCGTTGGGTTTGAGCACGCGAAAGCGCTGATCATAGGATTGCTTGGCGTTGGTGCCGGCAAGGTCGATGAGGGCGCGCTTGTCGCCGCGCTGCGGAACCAGAATGTGAACTCGCGCTGCGCGAGGATCTGAACCTGCCACTTGCTCGGAGAGCAAATCTTCAAGGGTTGTCCGATCCTCGAAGTCGACTGGCACGTAGAGGTTCCGTGGGACGTAGGGCTGGCTGATATAGAGTTGCTTGAGCAGGGCTGAGAAGAATTCACCGGGACTGAATGGGTCTGTTGTGGGGGAAGCAGGCGAGCTTGGCTCGCCTGGACAGCCGGGAGCGGCTGTCCCCACATGATCCGAGGACGCCTCATCTAAGGGCGAAGCGAACTCCGGCAGATCTTCCCAGAAGAATTCCCTGCGGTCGACGACGCGGCCGCCGCGCATGTGAAATAAATTTACCGCCAGCATGCCGCTTTCGTAGTGATAGCCGAAGACGTCCGCGTCGTCGCCTTCGGCAGCTGCGATGCGCTGACGTTCCTGCAATTGCTCGACGGTTGAAATCAGGTCGCGATAACGCGCGGCGCGTTCGTATTCCTGCGCGGCGGCGGCTTGTTTCATTCGCTGCTGCAGTGAGCCCGCTAAATCCGTTGGACGGCCTTCCAGAAACAGCTTCACGTCGCGAACCGCTTCCTGATAGGTTTCCGGCGTGGTCAGGTTCTCCACACACGGACCCAGGCAGCGTTTAATGTAGAACTGCAGACAAGGACGCGGGTGAAAGCGCGTGAGATCCACTTTGCATGACGGAATCAGAAAATTGCGGTGAATGAGATCGACGATGCGATACGCGAGATTAGCCGGAAAATATGGACCGTAGTAAGCACTGCCATCCTTTCGCAGGCGGCGCGTCACGTAGACCCGCGGCCAGCGCTCGCCGAGAGTGAGTTTCACGTAAGGATAAGTTTTGTCGTCGCGCAACAGAATGTTGAACCGCGGCTTGCGCTGCTTGATAAGATTGTTCTCCAGTGCCAGCGCCTCTTTGTTGTTGGCGACCACAATGTAGTCAACATCCACAGCCTCGCGCACCAGGGTGCCAGTCTTCGAGTCTTCCCAGCGGCCTTCGTGAAAATAGCTGGCTACGCGACTGCGCAGATTCTTAGCCTTGCCCACGTAGATGACTTCACCTTCGGCGTTCTTATAGAGGTACACGCCGGGCTCGGCAGGAATGGTCCGGATTTTCTGCAGCAGGTCCATTACGGAGTTTTGTTTATTCTATTAGATGAGGAGACAACCTAATTGTGTTCCACGAATGCCAGATGGAATCTAGATGCGCGGAGCGGGGGGAATCTTTCAGAACGCTAAGTTGTGTGGTGTGGGTGACCATTCTCTTTCTTTACTTGTGCACTCCTGCCGGAATCGCGCGGGCGATTCCGGCGTCACAAACCAACGAAACTACAGCTGCCAAGCCTGCGGAGCAAACGAAGGACAATGCCCCTCAAGCCGCCACGCGGACCGACGCCCATCATTTTGACCGCGTCGTGATTATCGTCCTCGAAAATGGCGACTACGAAGCCGCCGTGAAGGATCCGAACTTGGCCGATCTGGCCACGCATGGCGCCAGCTTCTCGAATTTTCACGCATTGTTTCACCCGTCGTATCCAAATTATCTGGCGATGGTGGCCGGAACAGACTTTGGGGTTCACCGGCGCGAACGATTTCTGGCCGACAGGCAGGTCAACTTTCCGAATGATGCTGCTCACCAAACCATTGCCGATCGGCTGATCGCCAGCGGCCTGGACTTCAAGAACTATGCCGAAGAATTGCCGGAAGGAAATTGTCCCTTTCGAATCGACAGCCAGCATGTTTCAAAAAGCAAAAAAGGTGATTATGCCCGGAAGCATGTGCCCTTTCTTAGCTTTGAAGAAGTGCAGGAGAAATGGTGTGACCGGGTCGTACGCGTCGATTCCGGCAGGGGAAATAGTCTGCTGGCGGACGATAACTACTTCGTGCGGGATGCGAAAGCGGGCCTGGTGGCCTATTCTTTTTACTCGCCAAATATGAACAACGATGGGCACAACACGAATGTGCGCTTCGCTGCAGAATGGCTGCATAAATTTCTTGATAAGACTTTTCCGGAGAAACTGCGCAAAGGGACGCTGGTGATCGTGACGTTTGATGAATCCGACCACAATGCTGACAACAGGATATACACGCTGTTTCTCGGCGACATGGTGAAGGAAAGCAGCCAGCAGGATCCTAAGGTGCTCGACCGCCGTTGCACGCATTACAACGTGCTGCGCACGATCGAAGACAACTTCGGCCTGAAGCCTTTGGCTGAGGGAGACCGCGATGCGTCGCCGATTACAGATATCTGGAAATAGTGAGCGGATAAGTTGAAAGCGAGTCGACGTGTTACGATACTGCCATATGGGTCACACGCTTACAATTCGCCTTACAGATGAGCTTTTGTCTTGGCTAAAGGAGCAATCCCAACAGACCGGTGTGCCGATGGGGCGGTTGATACGCGAGCAACTGGAAAGCGCCAGATCAGGCGGAGGCAAGCAGCGGTTCCTTCGGCATGCTGGTGCCATTCGTGGCGGCCCGCCTGACCTTTCATCCCGCAAAGGTTTTTCACGTTCATGAGAGGCATAGCGGATACCGGTTTCATTGTTGCCTTTGCGAGGAGCGATGATGAGCACCATGAGTGGGCGCTCGGTATTGGACGGGGACTCAGAGCGCCTTTGCTAACTTGCGAAGCGGTTCTCGCTGAGGCGGCGTTCCATCTGCAATCGACTTGGTACGTGCTGCGCCTGATAGAAGATGGGTTATTGCTCTTGGACTTTGACTGTTCAAATAACTTGAAGGAACTGGCCGGGTTGGCCAAGCGTTATGCGGATCGGAAGCCTGATTTGGCCGATCTTTGTCTCATCCGAATGAGCGAACTTCATCCCCGTCATAGCGTAATTACTGTCGATGAAAAGGACTTTCGAGTCTATCGCAGGAACAAGCGGGAGATAATTCCCTTGATCTGCCCGCCCAAAAGGAATTGAGCACTGGGTTTCCACTCAAGCTAGTACCGTATAAAAATTCCCTATGGGATGTTGGCTTTGCGTTCTTTGGGCACCAATCCAGTTAATGGAAATTAGCCGCGAGTCCACCCAAACCATTGAAAACGTATATACTTATGACTGGGACAGCCGATACGGCGAACTGGCACCTCCCGTGCAAAAGTAATAGCGGGACTTGCAGAGACCAACAACTGTCCCAGGGTCTGCATCACAGATACGCGCGGAAATCCCAGTCGCGCTGAGACAAGTCTAAGGAGCTCCTCGAATATGAATCGCACTTCGTTGACGATTTTACTGGCGGCCGCAATGGTAGCGTCCGTCGGCTGTACCAGCAAGAATTACGTAAAGCAGCAAACCGCGCCTCTGATCAACAAGACGAATGAGCTTGATGACATGACGGCGAAAAACAGCAAAGACATCAAGGACGTAGATGCCCGGGCTCAAGCCGGCATCCAGGCCGTAAACGCCAAGACGGCCGAGGCCGACCAGAAAGCTCAAAGCGCGGGGCAGAACGCAACCCAGGCCCAGCAGATGGCCGATGCCGCGAATGGACGCGTGGGCGTTCTGACCAACACCGTCGCGAACCTGGACAACTATCGTCCGGTGGCCGAGACTTCGGTGAAGTTTGGCTTCAACCGCGACAACCTTACGCAGCAGGCGAAGGACGCGCTCGATCAGATGGCGGGAAGCATTTCGACCACGAAGGGTTACATTATTACGCTCGAAGGCAGCACCGACTCGGTAGGATCGGCGGAGTATAACTATGACCTCAGCCAGCGGCGTGCAAACTCAGTGATTCAGTATCTGGCTTCGAAATACAACGTGCCTGCGCATAAGATCTATGTGATTGGATTGGGCAAGGACAAGCCGGTCGAGACGAACAAGACCAAACAGGGCCGGGCCGATAACCGCCGTGTCGATGTACGGCTGATGACCAACACGGTAGGCGACACGAACCAGCCGGCGACGCCAGCGACGACCGGGCAAAACAATCCGTCTTCGATGTAAAACGCAAACTGATTTTCTCCTCCTCCCCGGAGGACTTTGCCAACAGGCCGCTCACTCCTCCCCCGGAGCGGCCTGTTTTTTTTGGCCTCGAGCAGGGAACGCCGGGGGTAAAATATTAGGTATGGCTTCGCGAGTTTTGGCTTTTTTTGCATTTGCGATTTTCGGTTTGTCGGCAGCGGCGCAGCAGGGCAGTCCTGGAGACCAGAACGCGCCGGGAGCGGCTCCGCCGAATTCCACGCAATCGACAGCTTCTGGTTCTAACCTGGCGCCGCCGCGCTCGGATCGCGTGCAGGCGGATGATTTGGGATCAGAGATGGGTGAGAGTTCGAGCAAAGATACGGAGATCGATTTAAGTCCTCCGGCGGACGATTCAAAGACGCACCCAAAAAGTTCGGCGGCGGTAGCCGAAGCCGAAATCGGCATGCCGGGCGCTGCCAGCAGAATTACCGAATTCCATACCTGGGATCCGCACAAAGCGGCAAAAAGCGTCGAAGTCGGCGACTTTTATTTCCGACGCAAGAACTACCGGGCAGCCGAGGGACGCTATCGAGATGCGCTGCAATACAAAGATGACGATGCGGTGGCGACAATTCGACTGGCGGTGTGTCTGGAAAAGCTGGGCGTGCTGGATGATGCTCGCGCCGAATACGAAAGCTATTTGAAGATTCTGCCGCACGGACCGGAAGCCGCACAGGCGCAAAAAGCGATTGACCGGCTGAAGCTGCAGTCGGGAACAGCGAAGACTCCGTAGCTTGATCCTTGCTTACGAAGCGGTGCGGAGATTGCGGCTGCGCTTGGTTTTTTGTTTCATTCCAGCGAAGCGGGCCGGAGATTTTGTGTTGCCGTCGTCCTCACGGTAGCTCACCTTGCTTTCGGCTTCCTCGCCTAGAATCAGACTTGCCGGCCACTTCGGTCCAGAGCAGTTTTTGCCCTTGGATCGCGCTGCTTCCGCGACCACGACCTCCACAGCATCAAGACATGCATGGAACATTTGTGCGCGCAGCATGCCCACCGCGCCGCCGCGGATCAAAAGCATTGCCGTGCCATGCATGAGAGACCAGAGTGAAAGCATGAGGCGGGTGTGTTGGCGTGAAGTTCCTCCCAGGCGCTTGGTCAGACGCTCACGCAATAAATTGAAAGATGGCCAAGGTTCGTGCAGAGACGGCGGTTCCGCGAACCTGTCGTAAAGCACTTCATAGGCGTGGCGATGCTCAAGAGCAAATTCGAGATAAGCCTGACAAGCTTGGGCTAGAGTACGGGCTGCGCGCAGAGTGGAGAAAAGTTCCGCGCGTGTCTGGATGCGCAAAGCGCGAAGAATATCTTCACGGTCGCGGTAACGCTCGTAAACGGTTGGCGTGGTGGTCCCAGCGGCCTTGGCGACGGCGCGCATGGTAAGGGCCTTTTCGCCGCCTCTGGCGCGCAATCGGCTGGCGGCTTCCAGGATGCGCTGTTCAAGTTGGGGATCTGCTTGTCTGGGCAACGACTCGACTCCGGATGTAGAGGATCAATACCAGGGCCCAAAAACGATTTGAACAAAAATAAGTTTAACAATGTTCAACTAACAATGTACAATATTGGCATAACAGCGAGTGAGTTCTTCCGCAGGCTTGCATCCTGCCGCTGCCGCCAAAGATTTCGTTAAGGCCTTCCCCCAAGGCGGATGGCTCCGGCAGGATGCGCCACCAACGGTTCGGACCAGGTTTCAGAAATCAGGAGCATTGATGTCGAACGATGATCCCCAAAAACAGGCAGGGATTGCCCGCTTAACCTCCGACCTTCGCGCCGCAAAGATCGAACTGCTGAGCGCGCAGTGCGCCACCGACCGCCTTCGTCTTCAATACTCAGTGGCAGACCTTGTTTCATTTGGCGAACGCCGGGCACTGAAGTCTGCCATCGCTTCTGCCGACGCGCTGTGCCGCTTTTTTTCTTCCGTGGAACAAGCCCTCAAGCAAGCCGATCCACAGGAGCAAGCCGGACAGTAATCTTCCCGCTTATCCCGCTCCGGTCTAGGGCGAAAACTACCAGGTTTTATTTCTCCACTCGGATGAACTCGCCGGTTGAGGCATTGATGCCGACTGTCAACTTGGCATTGTCACGGTCAGGTCCGTAGATGACATGCCATATCAGTTCGTTAGTATTGTGGTTCCAGTCGCAGACATAAATCACAGGGATGGAGGGATCATTCTCCAGAATCTTTTCTCCCCCGTGTTTTTGAGCTACCCCAAAGGCCTGGTCGGAATCGACTTTGAGATAGGCAACGTCGAACACCTGGGTGGAGGCATTGCTGGGATTGTAAACGTCTTCATTGCCGGGTGAAACGCCACGAGAGGGTGCGTCGGGTGCGTCGCTGCCGGACCAGGTAAAAGGCTTTACACCGTGTTGAATCGCAGATGCGAAGCTGGCGCTCCAGATTGCCGACTTGCCATCGTGGCCGTTGCCGTCCGTGGTAGGAGTGGACTGAATGCGGAACGGCTTTACATCTGCCGCATAGTTGCGGGCGGCAATGAAAAGTTTTTGAAATGCTGCCCGCGCCGTGAGCAACTCCGGACCTTTCGGTGCGGGCTTGGCTTCGGGTGCCGAGGCGGTGTTCGAGTTGCAGCCCACTAGAAGAGAAAGAATCAGGAAGACGATGGCAGCGAAAGTCCACTTTCCTCGGATCCCGCGAAAGCAAATGTTGGCGCGAGTCTCCTTTACAGCGGTACGTTTCGACCGAACGAACTCCCGCATCTTCATGGCAACCTTCCTGTTATAACTGGGGATGATTTCATCTTCGCGCAACATTTTACCTGAACGCGCGGAAACGCGAGATGGCGGCATGGATTCCTTGCTCGAAGAGTTGAAAGACGCACTCGAGTCGGCAGTGGAGGGGATGTCGAATCGGCAAATGGATTGGCATCCGGTTGAGAAATGGTCTGCCGCAGAGGTGCTGGAGCATCTTTATCTTACCTACACCGGGACGATCAAAGGATTCGAACGAGTTCTCACGGCAGGCAAACCGAGCGCAGGACGAGTATCGCTGAAGCAGCGGTTGCGAACGCTCGTGGTTCTGCGGCTCGACCATCTGCCAAATGGCAGGAAGGCGCCGAAACAAACTGTACCGCGCGGTTTAGATTGCGAAACCGTGCGAGCCGAGGTGGTGCGGAAGCTAGCCGCGATGGATGGAATCATCGCGCAGTGCGAGGCTGGCTTTGGGCACGGCAAAATCCTTGACCATCCGATTCTCGGGCCTCTGACTGCGGCACAGTGGAGAAAATTCCATTGGATTCACGGACATCATCATGTAAAGCAGATTCTGAAGCTGCGAGAACAGGCCATTCGTGAAGGTCCGCTACTAGACGACGGAAAGTGAACGAAAGAAAAACGCCGGCCATTGGCCGGCATTTCTTTATTCCACGCAAATACTATTCCGTCTGCACTAAGTTGCAAGCAAGCCTTACGGTTCCCTCATAGCAGCGGGAACTCCAGCCTTGCGGGCCTCTTCCTGCATGTCATCCAGCTTCTGCTTGGCATCGTCGACGGCCTTCTGCTTGTCGGCAATTTTTTGCTTGAAGTCCGCGTCTTCCTTATCCCACTCCGCGGCATTGCGCATTCGGTTGCCGGCGTCGCCGTACATGGCGGCGGCGCGAAGCTGGTATTCCTTCTGCAGCACATCGAGTTCGCGCGATGACAGATCAATCGCATTCTTTTGCGCCGACAGTTTGTCCTGCCAACCCTTCCATTCCGATTGCTTCTTGGTTTGATCGTCGTCCGCCTTTCCCGCAGCGTCCTTATCGTCGGTTGTTTTCGCGTTCGCGTCCGCTGGAGCCGCCGCTCCCACTACTGAAAGCTTGTCTTCCTTGGGAAGATTGTCGTTGTCAAAAACGACCTTGGGTTTTGTTTTAGCAGCCGGATCTTTGTGCACTTTGCGGGCATAGTCCCCCAGCGAGGATTGGTCGGGTGCGGTTGTTGTTGTGGTGGTCTGCGCTTGGGCTGAAGAACCGGCCATGACGAACAAGACGACGGCGAAGGTTGCGATTGTGAATGCAAAACCTGCGATGCGCTTCATAGCTTTCATCCTTTGTGTACATCCGTGGGCAGATCCGTGATTCGGTCCTGCCCGTTTACTTTTCGTTCAGAATTCAAGTGGTTCGAGCTGCGGACTTGGCGCGGGCTCCGGAAGCCGACGCGAATTGTTTCTCCGCTAGAAACCCTCCGATGCGGCGGTCCAGGCTGGCAGCCTCGCCCGCAATATCCGCCGCCAGTTGTGGAGCAAGATCAGGATCGCGGTTTCGCGCCAATTGCTGCGCATAGCCCGCAATGGTGGTCAAGGAGGTACGTAGCTCCAGAGCCATTTCTGCGGAAACTTCACCCAGCAACTCCTGTTGCCGGCGTATCTGTTCAAATTCACTGCGGTCGATGATCAGACAGGCCACTCCGAGCAGGCTGCCATCGACTGCAGGCACGGCGGAAACGGTAACCGCCAAGCGAAGCTTCTCTCTCGCGGGAGTCGTGTAATCGGCCTCAAGCTGGCGGTGTTTACTGCCTTCGTGCAAAACCGCTTGGATTTCCTCGGCTACGCTTACAGGATGCCCAGCCAATCCGTCGGAAGAGAGCGATCCGGATTTCGGAGAGCAAACCTCAGCGTCACGGAAAATATCCGCCGCACTCATTCCAGACAGGGAACCGAAACCAAGGATTTCTTTGGCGGCGGGATTAGCTTGTTTCAGCAATCCATTCAGTCCGAACACCAGCACTCCGGAAGGAAGATTCGATAGTACGGTCTGGCTAAAGTTTTCCGTGGTGCGGGCTCGGCGTTGCTCGGTAAGCGTCTGGACTTGCAATTCGTGCTTTTGTTGCTTCAGTTGCTGGATGACGGTGTTGTAGAGGTGGACCGGTAAAGTCTGCAGATTGGGAGCGGCGGAGGAGTCAAGATCGGCTTCGGCGGCAAAATTGCGACGCAGGCGGCGCATCAGAAAAATGGCAACGATGAACGCGAAGCCAGCCGCGAACAGCAACAGCAGCGACCGCATCACCAGCGGGTTGGTAAGCAGCCTTACCACCAGAGCCTCCCATACCAGCGCAGGAATTGGTTGCCGACAAAGAGCGCGAGCAAGGCCATGCTACCCAGAAAGACGCCGAAGGGCATCTGGTAGTGGCGATAGACCATCTGTGCGGATTGCCATCCCCGGCGGCGGGCGGCCTGCAGGTTGGCCAATCGGCGCTGGAAGCGGTGAGTGCGCTTGATCCAGACCATCCCCACGGTGGCCAAGCCAAACAGGGAACCCACCAGCGAAGCCGTGAAGATGGTGAAAATAGTCAGCTTCATCCCGAGGAAGGCGCCAATCATGGCCATTAGCTTTACGTCGCCGAATCCCATGCCTTCCATGCCACGCCAGCGCAAATAAACCGCGCCCGCACCGTAAATGAAGGAAGCCCCGAGCGCCGCTCCTAGCAGGGAATCGAGGAGCGAAACCAAGCGGCTAACTACTTCGGAGCTGAAGGGCAGGTTCAGCATTCCAGGTAGAAGCTGCGACGCCAGGTCGTTGATTGGAACCATCAGACTGAAGACAATACCCAACGCGAGGCCCGGCAACGTGAGCTTATCGGGAAGAAGTTTAGTTTCGGCGTCAGTAAAGATCAGGCCGAGCAGGAGAAACCCAAATACGCAATATTTCAGCGTAGCTAAGGTCAGTCCGAAGTAGGCGTAGCACCCGAGGAACAGAGCTCCAGTGAGCAACTCGATAAGGAGATAGCGTGCCGAAATCCTGGCTTTACAGTGCCGGCATTGGCCGCGCAGGAGCAGCCAACTCAGCACCGGCAGATTGTCATAAAAGGCGATTGGCCGCTTACAGTGCGGACAAGCCGAACGTGGAGAGACCACTGATAACCCTAAGGGTAGGCGATAGATACACACATTCAGAAAGCTGCCAAAGGCCAGCCCCAGGACAAAAATCGACGATGCGTATACGGGATCCACTCGTTTTTGCGGCGCTCTCGGATGACAGGCGCTTCAGCGCAAGTCTCTCCCCAGAACGCTGTTATTCCTCAATCTTGACTGGATTATAAGTCGGCGACGGCGGGGAAACTAAGGTACTGAAGTCACTGTCCGAAAGGACGATGCGGTTAAGGGTAGGCAAGCCTCAGCAACTCGCCCTCGAGTGGGATTGAGGAACGGTCATCGGCGGGAAGGAAGCCGTTCCACCAGGTCCAGCCTCGCGGAACTAACCGAGTCTCAGGCTTGGAGCTTGTTCGCCACTCTTGGAATATCTGGTCGCGCACAAAGACGGAAAAAGAGGGTTTACCTGCGATAGTATCGGCGGGCCAAGAACTCCACTCAAACAAAGCTGCCTGAAGGCTTTCGGTAATGGATTCCGAAGGGTCCAGACAAAGAATCCAATCGTGACGGGCCTGTGCAAAATACCCGTTCGCAGCGGGCTGAATACCGTCGGGCACGATGCGCGCTCCATACTGCCGAGCGATACGCAATGTCGAGTCGGTGGAGTGATGATCCACAATCAGAATCTCGGCGCAAGGAAGCAGCGTCTCCAAAGCACGACCTAGGCGAAGACCGGCATTTGTGGCGTGCAGCAATGCTGTGATGGGAGGCATGAGTCCGATGCAATGACTCTCTAGAGTTTACGACGAGCAGAGGGTACAAGAGCAAATCAGCAACTTCTCTAAGCTAAATGCTGGATTGACCGGCCAATGCGCTCGTGAGAAACTTCTCGCGCCACTATGTACCCCAGCATTTCAGTTCCTCTATCACATCGGATCTGGCCGTCCGTGGCGGTTTTTGCTGCCAGCTTGCTCCTTGCGGCAACTCTCTCAGCGCAGCGTGGCGATGTCTTCAATGCGACCGGAGCCACCACGAACTTGACTCCCAGCTACGACAGCCGGGGCGGTGGAACCGTTCTGTTACTCACGGTGTTCGCGGGGAACGACAAGAAGCGCCTGGACCGGCAATCGGTTGTCAAACTCACAAACCAAACCACGCAAACCGTGAGTTGGCAGACCACTACCGACCAATCGGTGGCATCTTTCGGCGATATGCCATTCGGGCATTACGACATTGAAGTGAGCGCGGTGGGATACATCACGGGGCATAAAGAAATCGAAGTCATCAGTTCTATCAACACCGTGAATCTGGACATCGTGCTGCAGCCAGACCCGACCGCCTTAAAGCTCGATGTCGACGAAAGCATGCCGAGCAAGGCCCGCAAACAGACCAAGCATGGAGTTTCCGCTCTCAAATCCGGAAATCTCAAACAGGCTCAAAAGTGGCTGGATGCCGCCTACCAACTGGCGCCAGATAACTCCGATCTTAACTTTCTGATGGGATACCTGCGTTATCAGCAGAAAGATTTCGACCACGCGCAGACTTACCTGGATACGGCTGCAAGCCTGAATCCGCGCGATGTGCAGTCACTCACGTTGCTGGGGCGCTTGGGTCTTCAAAAGGAAGACTATGCCGGAGCCAGTTTAATTCTGGAAAAAGCTGTGGCTGCCGACTCCGAGTATTGGATGGCCCACGATTTACTAGCCGGCGCTTATCTCAGACAGAACAAGTATGAACAAGCCCGGCAGCAGGCAGAACTGGCTATAGCCAAAGCTAAGGGCGGATCATCATCCGCGCAATTGGTGTTAGGGCAGGCACTGGTGGACCTGGGGCAGAAACAGGAAGGCATCGATGCCTTAAAGTTTTACTTGGAGCAGTCGCCCAAGAGCCCCACAGCTCCGCAAGTAACCAATCTAATCGCCGAACTCGAACGCCCTGACGCTATGGCCGCACCCGCTAGCGGCGCTCCGGTGGCGTCCACCCCTTTGGCCGGAGTCGATCCTCTATTCGCGTCTCCGGAAATGTCGTTCACGATGCGGCCATGGCAGCCCTTAGGAATAGACGAGTCCAAACTGTCCGTAGCTGCGGGGGTGACCTGTCCACTCGCTAACGTAATGGAGATGTCGGGCGACCGGGTAAAAGAGTTGGTCACGGATGTTTCACGCATCGCTGCCATTGAACGTCTGCTGCATGAACAAGTGGATGAGATTGGCAATCCCATCACCAAGGAAACTCGGGATTACAACTATGTGGCGTCCGTCACGGAGGACAAGCCCGGTTTCCTTGAAGTCGATGAATATCGCTCGGCCCACCTGGGACTTTCCGATTACCCTGATCACATTGCCAGCAGCGGATTTGCAGCGTTGGCACTGGTCTTTCATCCGGATATGCGGGATAACTTTGACATGACCTGCGAAGGCCAGGGTGAATGGCACGGGCAGCCGGTTTGGCTGGTCCATTTTCGGCAGCGGGACGATCGTCCCGCCCGCATCCATGACTACAATGTGGGCGGGCAGACGTATGCGGTAAAGCTAAAGGGACGAGCGTGGATCACCACTGATAAGTTTCAAATCGTGCGCATTGAATCGGAACTGGTCAGTCCTATGAAGCCGATTCAACTTCTCAGCGAGCATCAGATCGTGGAGTATGGCCCGGTTCCATTCCAAAAGAAGAACATGGAGCTGTGGCTGCCGAAAACTGCTGAGATTTACTTTGATTTTCGCCGTCACCGCTACTATCGGCGGCACAGTTTCGACCACTATATGTTGTTTGCCGTAGATGCCGATGAGAAGCGGAAAGAGCCGCAAGCGGCGCCGTCAGGGAACAAAACAAATCCCATGCAGAATTGATCTGGCGGCCTCACTCGGTCGTACCACCGTTCGACCGATGCACCGTAGGATAGGTCACTCGCCCAAACATAATTCCGGTCTCCACTTCTAAGGGACGCCCCGCACGTACGTAGCGTTTGAATTGCCACTGCTTCAGCGCGTCGCTGATGGCTTTCGCCTGATCGGGAAACGCACTCAGGAAGTGAATGTATTTCACCTTTCCGTCTTTATCGATAATGATTCGAACTGGAACCGGATTGAACCTGTGCTCGCTGAAGACCGGGTCAACTCGCGTTATAACATTCTCATCGTTAGCGTAATCCTTGATGCACACGGGAAACGGGTTTCCGCCGTTCCCGGCAGTAGAACCAGTTTCTTCCGGCAGCTTCATCTTGTTGATATCGAGAATCAAACTTTCCAGCAGTTTGGTGTCGCGACTGGTAAGAACAATTTGCACCGCATGGCACCGGATCTCAGTGGCCAGAACGTACCAATGCAGCTGCGCTATCGGCGACCAATAGGCAAAGAAGGTGAAGGCGTGGCCGGAGATCGTGGTTTGAGTTGGCGGCAGTTCAACTTTGTAATCCGCCTGCAAATGGTTTTTCGAATAATTAATCAGATCGAGTGCATTTGCCGCGGGTAGCGGTGTGAAGAACATATCCTGCGCGGTGACCAGAATGTTTCCGCGGGCAGCTCCTTTGAAGGTATCCGCTGGCCTGAGCTGCACAAGTACGTAGCGGCCACCGTCTGACGGAGGCGGCCCTTTGTATTTTTCTTCCCAGTCGGAAGGCAGTGCGTAGCTCATCCCAAAGTACGGGTCGCTGAAGACGCGATTCGTTACCATCCCGTCTTCAGGCACAGGAGTGATGGAATCGCTGGCGCTCGACCATGCACCCTTCACCAGAATGACTCCGACCGGCACCTTCGTCAGAGGCTGCAGGTTATCCGAAAAGTCGCCGCCATTCTTAGGCGCGCTTTGCGCTTTCGCATCCGGGCTCCACGGGAACGGCAACAAAGCGAGAATGAGCAAAGGACCAAAAAATCGAGAGCGCATATTCCTCCTGAGAGTTGCAATTTCAGCTGATCTGTTAAAAACGATCGCGGATCGATTTCCTTTTAGCTTGAAAAAGTTCTGGCGAGATTCCGGATCTCGCCAGAACGTTTCCGTAAAGGACTACAGCGAGCGCAGGAAGTCCAATATTTCCTGTTGCTGCGTGGAGTTGAGCTCGAAGAATTGTTCCTCCACGGTGGTTGCTTCGCTGCCATGGCTGGCGTGGTCCTGAATGGCGGTGAGCAAATTGGTAGTGCGGCCATCGTGCAGCAGGAAGATGCGCTGTCCCAGGCCCCACAACGGAGCTGTGCGGAACTGGTCGCCGCCGGCATTGCCTTGCGAGACGTTATCCGCCAGGCCCGTGCCCATGTGATGGATCTCAATATCGGAATAGGCGCTCACTTTAGCCTTGCTTAACGATGAAGTGACATTCGACGCCTGTGTAGTTCCGACAGTGGGATTGTGGCAAGTCGCGCAGCCCGTAGAAACGAAAAGTGAGCTGCCGGCGCTTATCGTCGACGAACTGACGGTTGATCCATTGAGCACGACCGTGCCCGCGGGGGGCGGAGCCAGCAAGCGCATGAAGTCGGAAAATGCCGAGACATCATCGAGAACTGCAGCGCCGGCGGATCCCGGATTGTTCGAGTCTTCGGGATAGCCGGATCCGGAGAGGTTCAGGCATGTCGATGGCAGCCCTGTCGCCTGCTGATCTTCCCCGGGCAATGGACGATCCTGTGGGAACAGCAAGTTGCTGATGCCCATTTCCACGTTATAGGCTTCGCCGGAGAAGATATGCAGCGACTTGTTCTGTGCCTTCCAGCCAAAGCGTGTAATTGTGCCATCGTTTCCGTTGCGGTTGAACGCGCCAGAAATACCAAGGTCGTTGTTGTTATTGGTGATCTGGTTGTTCAGCAGAGTTGAATCGTCCAGGTTCTCGATCAGACCTGATCCAAAGGTCGGAGTGGGAATCCGAAAGATGATGTTGTTCGCCGCCACGGCAGTGGCGAAGCTGGGCTGCGGCAGCGCGGTGCTGCTGGTGCAGGCGCCGGCATCGGAACGGCCAGTCACGGTGTACAGATCCTCCACGCCGCCATTGGGTTCGCTGGTATTAACCGACCCGTTGCTGTTAAAGAAGAATGGGAACCGGGCTTCGCGAGTTGGCCCGGTCGCCGTAATGAAAGACGGAACCGTATTGCCAGGCGCGACCCCGTTGCTGGGGAAAGCGAATTCTGGATTGGTGGCAGCGCCAGTCCCGCCGAGAGCGGGTTGTGCGTGGCACGAACTGCAGCTGTTCGAGTTGAAGCGTGGTCCCAAGCCGTTGTTGGCTCCGCCGGAAACGGATTCGACCTCCTGAAATCGAGCTTGACCATCGGTGAAAAACGCCAGTATCCCACTCGGGCTATTCGACAACACTGAAGAAAGCGCGGCGCCGGTGCCGCGATTTCCACTCTGAACACCGGGGTCGGTCTGGGCAAATGCCGCTCCGGTCAGGAACAACACTGCCAAAGTAAAGCTGGACGCGAATCTACTCGTATTGATCACGACGCCTCCTCGTAAGCAGTTTGGTGACTAGCCTGGATCCCAGTTGGGACCGAGGATTGAAAACGTCCGGGAACGGATATCCATCCCGGGGCGTGAGGGAATGGGATCTTGCTTCCGCCCGCAAAAAGGCAGAATTCCCGACCGAAGAATTGCTCCTCCTTTCGGACTGGGCGACTGGGCCCAATTACATGAATTACACGGGAGTGCACAAATGAATCCGGACAGGTGAAGGGTCAGGGATGTCCGAAATCAGTGCTGCGCTTTGTAGCGCAAATTGATTCCGGCGCAACAAGAAAGTGTTGGCTGTTACGGAGTCAGAACAAGCTCGAGCCGGTCGTCGCACGCATCAGTATATTTTTCTGCTAGATACTCAGGATTCTGTCGGCTGCCGCCGCAGTTTGTCGAAAACGAAAAAATGCTGGTGAATGTTCGGATAACCGGAAACCGTTTCTACTCTTAGCAAAGCGCCTGAGAAACGCTTAGCCTCAGGAAGAGCTTTCTTTCGGAAACTATCTCAGGTTCGGTAGCTTATTACTGTGCAGCGCCCAACTTTGGTCGCGCGGCGTCGACAGCGGTGGGCTTGATGATCGTGACCGGGGCCTGCAAAGTAAAGTTAAGCACAGTTTCCGAGGGCAGCTTGATTTGCTGGCTTTTGCTGGCAGCCTGTGCACCGCCCCCGACGCCCGCGCCAGCTGCGGTGCCAATGGCCGCACCCTTGCCACCGCCTGCGATAGCTCCAATGATGCCGCCGAGAATCGCGCCTCCGCCGACTTTTTCCGCCGTGCTCTTACCGCGCGAACTGCCTTCTTTTCTGAACTGATCGGTCTGCAGGCTATAGCTTTTGCCATTCGATGTGATGCTATCGAGTTGCAGCACCACCAGCGACTGTCCGGAGAATTTGCTCGCGCTCTTAAGATCGACGACGTGCCCAGCCACATCGGTGCCGGCAGGAAATGCCTCTGAACCTTCCGCCGAGAGCGGAGCATTCAGCGAGGCGTGAAATGTGTCTCCGATCTGGTTCTTTTCGCTGTCAATACTGTCGATGAGTCGCACTGATACCGGCGTGCCCTGCTCGATGGTTACTTTGAGAGGTTGCGGAGGTGCGGCTGGGACCGATGGTGGCGTGGTGGGAGAAGATGTGTTTGAAAGCGAAGCATCGCCCGCTGGCTGCTCTGTTGAAGCTGGCGGCGGTTCCTGAGAATCATTCGCAATTTCACTGTCGCTTGCGGGACTTGAGTCGTTGGTCATGGCCGCGTCTTCGGCGGCGCCAGAATGATTCGATTTCTTCACTTCAGATGGATTCCTATCTGCTTTTGATCCCGGGGCTCTTGTGACGACAACCTTCGAAGGCGGTGCCGCCGCAGCAGATGCGTTGGAAGGGATTCCCACCTGCAGATTGTTCACCACTTCCTTCACGCCATCCACGGATGCAGCCTGCCGGGCTGCGGCCGCCCGCTGCGCTTCGTTGTCCACATAACCACTGATGGTTACGACTCCGCTGCTAGTCTGAACGGAGAGTTGCTTGGTCGACAGCCCGGAATCTTGCGCGTACTTACTTTGAATGTCACTGGAAATCTTTGCGTCATCCGATTTCCTGGCGCAGCCAACGCTGGCGGCCAGTGTTGCTATGAGAGCAAACAAGACGACGGGCATGCGTCTATGCATGAGCGGACTCCTGAAGTCTACGGGAACGGCGACAAACGCCTGTTTACAGTGTATCTGTCGTAGTCAAATCCCTGTGTAAAGTTTGGTTAACGGACGAATGGATGTTTTCGTCTGGTTGGCTCGGGCAAGACTGAGGCTCGCGTAATTTTAGTGGATGAACTTGTAGTCGACGATCGAAGCTGCCAAAAGGCCTGCGCCATCTTCCGTTTCCGGATCTTGCTTGGCTTTGGCCTGGTCGCCCCGGGTCCGAATCACCCGACCCTGGCACACCACGTTACGGTTTTTCTGTCCGGAGATTTCCTCGGGCATCTCAAACACCATCTCGATCAAAGCATTCACCGGCAGCGGTTGCGGGCCATGAAACAGCAGCCCCGTCTGGCTGAGATTTTCGATGGTCCCCTCGTACCAGGTGCTGGTGCTGTTTACTCGATAGCGCAGCGCCGTGTCCAGCTTCAGCCGGCGGGCGCGTGGTGTCCAGGATGGTCGCTTTTCTCTTGCGTGGCTGCGGCGCATCCCGGTTTCCGGCTTCGCGTGCTCCACACGCTCGGTGCGGCGCATGGTAGTCCAGTCGTACTTGTACTCAGCGGCGCATAGCAGACAAACTTGATAATAATCTCCGTCCGTGCCGCGCCGTGGCCAGGAAAACTCGTGGGAACAACGCCCAAGCATAAGAACATCCATGATTTTCTGCGGCATGATGGGTACTTTCGACTTGCCTTCCGACCAACTGAGCGGGTTGAACGGAAACTCATCATCGCTCGAACTCGAGTTCTTGAACAGGTTACTTTCGTGATGCGTCCACGCCTCGAACCTGTTTTCCTTCATGCTGGATTCAAAGTATCTACGGAAAAGCCAAACCATCGCGAAGTCCACGAATAACCACCGACACTTTCTAGCGACGCTTTAAGGCCTCGAGCTCTTCCAAAGTGCGGGGCCAGTCCGATCCCAGGAGCCGTGACAAACTCCGATCCGCAAGAACTTTGCCGCCAGTCTGGCAGCGCGCACAGTAGTTGGTTTCCTTATCGGCATAGCGAATTCGCAGCACTTTGTCACCGCATCTCGGACATGACTCGCCGTACCGTCCATGCACCGCCATGCCTTTGCGGAAAGCCGTGACTTTCTCAGGGAAGGCAGTCGTGGCTTCTTTGCGCAACCTGTCTATCCAGAACTCAAGTGTGTTCCGAGTTGCAGCGAACAGCCTCTCCCACTCTTCCGGTTTCATTCTTTGAGTGAGCGTCAGGGGAGAAAGCTGCGCCGCGTGCAGAATCTCATCCGAGTAAGCGTTGCCGATACCGCTCAGCAGACGTGGATCGGTCAACGCTCGTTTGAGCGTGTGATTTTCAGCCGTGAGCGTCTCGCGGAATAGATTAAGATCGCTGGAGAAGACGTCGATTCCGCCCGCGTCAATAGACTGCAAGCTCTCCTCGCCTGCGAGTACGTGCAGTGATGCGCGCCGCTTGGACCCAGCCTCGGTAAGCACTAACGATCCGTTCGGGAAATCGAAGGCTGCCAGAGTCTGACGGCCGGCTAGTTTTGCGCCAGCATCTCGCCAATGCAATCGGCCGGCAATCATCAGGTGAAGCGCCATCCAGAGGTCATTGTCGAGTCCAATCACGATCCGCTTGCCGATCCGCCGAATTTCGCGAACCACATGGCCCTCCACACTCGTAAGCGGCGGTTGGACGGTTCGCAGAAGAAAGGGGCTAGCCAGCCTGATTTGTTCAATGGGCTGGCCCACGATGCGTGATTCGAGCGCGCCGATATAGGCGGCAACATCTGGCAATTCTGGCATGCCTATTAGCTTGCACGTCGTCCCTCCAGTTTTGCAACGTGGCATCATTTCTGAAACGGAGAGGCGGTGTATTATCGCGGCATGGGAGGCATTGCCGCGGTCGACGTGACGGGATTTATTCTGGCTGGAGGAAAAAGCACGCGCATGGGCACGGACAAGGCCTTTATCGAATTCGAGGGACGGAGCTTGCTGGAACGCGCCCTGGGCTTGGCGCGCTCGGTTACTCCAGATGTTCGAATCGTAGGAGCCAGGGAAAAATTTGCGCCATTCGCGCCGGTCGTGGAGGATATATTCCGGGAGCGCGGGCCGTTGGCCGGGATCCATGCCGCCTTGCGAGGCTCACAGACGGAACTCAATTTTATGCTGGCCGTGGATATGCCTTTTGTCTCTGTGACATTCCTGCAGTATTTGATCAGTGAAGCGCGCACAGCGGCCGAGGCGACGGTGATCGTCCCGCGCAGTGAAGGTCGTCGACAGCCGCTGTGCGCGGTTTACCGCCCTAGGTTCGCCGACGCGGCTGAGACGGCCCTGCGTGCCGGCCGCAACCGAATCGATTCGCTGTTCGATACGGTTGAAACCCGAGTGATCGGAGAAGAAGAGTTGGGCCGCGCGGGATTCTCGAGCGCTATCTTTCGCAACCTGAATACTCCAGAACAACTGGAGCAGCAGCGGAGGGCATAAACGCTTGATGAGCCTGAATACTGAGAGTCAATCGAAAATGCCGGAAACTGTGAGCCGCCCCTATATCGAATTCCGCGAAGTCTCCAAAGCCTTTGGCGATAATATTGTTCTCGCTCGAGTCAGCTTTAACGTTATGCCTGGCGAAACGGTTTGCATTCTCGGACGCAGCGGCGTGGGGAAATCGGTATCTCTGCAAATTCTCATGGGCTTTCTCAAGGCAGATTCCGGCCGGGTGATCGCCGCTGGTCAAGACATCACTGACTTCTCTGAGGAGCAACTTGAAGGCATCCGAAAAAAAGTCACCATGGTGTTTCAAAACGGAGCGCTCTTCGACTCCCTTACCGTGGGCGAGAATGTGGCCTTTCCGCTTCGCGAAACGAGGGAGCTATCGGAAGAACAGATCTACCAGATTGTCGACGGTCTGCTGCAGATGGTGGGCGTAAAAGAAATGCGAGATCTGTTGCCGTCAGATCTATCGACCGGGATGAAGCGGTCGGTAGCCATCGCCCGCGCGCTGGCGGCGCGGCCGGAGTGCATTCTTTACGATGAACCCACGACGATGGTGGATCCGCTAATGGCGCAGTTGCTCGGCGACCTCATCAAGCGCCTCAAACTTCAATTGAACCTGACCAGCATCGTGGTTACTCACGACATGCGACTGGCTGAGAAACTGGCCGACCGCGTGGTCTTCTTGCATGAAGGCAAAGCGATCTTCTTCGGCACGTACGCGGAGATGAAAAAATCTACCGAGCCCATCGTTCAGGAATTCCTGGAGTTGGACGAACTGAAGATTGAGTGTTAAAGCAGTTTAAGCAGACGACGGAAATCTGTCTGCTTACTCCGTGGAGGTTCGCTTCACATAACCGTTGCAAGTAAGAACCGGCAGGCGAGGGTATTTTGCAAACTGCGAATCGATGAATGAAAGCTGGCACTGCAGGAAAGTAGAAGCCCGGTCGGATTTGATGATCCGGGCATGCTGGCAATTGTCGCAGAGTCCGGCTCCATGTAGTTTCTCTTCTTCTTTGCCAGCGATTGTATGCCGCGTCATAACGCGTCCGCTCAAAATCCCTGGCGCA
Source organism: Candidatus Sulfotelmatobacter sp. (assembly GCA_049696955.1). GTDB lineage: Bacteria > Acidobacteriota > Terriglobia > Terriglobales > Acidobacteriaceae > Sulfotelmatobacter. Next base: position 27,619 of record JBAVUV010000126.1, read on the forward strand.
CTAACTCTTCCACGGTGAGCGAGCTCTCCGCCGAATCAATACTCATCATCTTCTCGAC
>JBAVUV010000127.1:0-4574 GCA_049696955.1 Candidatus Sulfotelmatobacter sp.
GAACAAGGCCTTGACTGCCGCAATCTCTGACACGCTCGCATTGGAAAACGTGCACACGTAATTTTCAATCTTCGGGAAGTCCGCAGCCAGATACGGATTTCCCATCGCAACCACGGCGGCCTTTTCCGCGGCATGGTCCAATAATTGCTGCAGCAGCGCTCCGCTTGCGTCAGTCAGAGCGACACTGTTTCCGATCTTGCCGGCGGTCGGCACCACATAAACAGCGGCAACTACCGTCTGCGCGGCGTCCACTGCCTTGAGTACTTCATCGCTCATCCCAGCCGCTATGCGCGGGTCAACATAAATCACACGCGCGTCGGGAATTCTGGCTCTGAACTCACGCGCGAAAGCACGCCCGGAATCCGCACGCACATCGTCCGAAAACAACACAGCTACCACCTGATTGTGCGTCTCCTCTCGTGTTGTATACGGAAGTGCGGTCTTCGCGGTTCCCTCGTTTTTGACCGAAGATTTAAGTGGTAGAACCTTGCCATTGTCGCGAACCAGTGTGACTGCGTCGTCGGCTACTTGCTGGCCAAAGGCCAGGTGCTGGGGTTTGCCGACGACCCCCGCAAGGGCTTTTATATCGACCATGCGGGCATTTTGCAGCCCTAAAGACGCCTTTGCCTTCAGGAGTTTGAGCACGGAGCGATCGAGGCGTTCCTGGGATATCTCCCCGGACTGAACCGCTTGAATCATCGCGTTGTACGAGGCCGGGAAATCAGCCGGGATCAGCAATAAATCATTGCCAGCCTTAAACGCCTCCACGGCGGCACGGCCTATGTTATTGGCAAAGAGGTGCGTGAGTCCCGCCATGTCGAGAGCATCGGTGACGACTATTCCTTGGAAACCAAGTTGCTTTTGCAGCAAGTCCGAAACAATCGCTGGAGAAATTGTGGCTACATGATTGGGATCGGAATCAAGCGCCGGAACTGTCACGTGCGCCACCATGACCGAGTCGACGCCGGCAGCGATGGCCTCGCGAAAAGGTGGCAGCTCTATCGAATCAAGATGCGCGCGATCCACGTTCACGCTGGCCACTCCGAGGTGGGAATCGGTCGCCGTATCACCGTGACCCGGAAAATGTTTAGCCGTGGTCAGCATTCCGCCTTCGTGCGCGCCCTTGATATAGGCCGCCACGAGATCGCCGACCTGCTTGGGATCTTCGCCGAACGAACGTGTGTTGATAATGGGATTCGCCGGATTTGAGTTCACGTCGGCATCGGGAAAGAAGTTCCATTGAATGCCGATGGCGCGGGATTCCTCGGCGGTAATGCGGCCGAAGTTTTCCGCATCGTCTAACTTGCCGTCTCCGCCGAAGGCCATGGCGTGCGGGAAAACCGTTGCTCCCATCAGCCGCATGGATACGCCGCGTTCGAAATCGGCGGCGAATAAGAGCGGAAGCTTCGAGTCCTTTTGCAGACGATTGAGAAGCTCAGCTGCTTCATAGGGCTCGCTGCGTAGCAGAAACGGGCCGTCCACATGCACCGTCATTGCGAATGAGCCGACGTGATACTTCTGCATGTCCTCTTGCAGCTGCAGATATTCTGGATTTTCTACGTTGAGAAAGCTGGCGCGGCACCAGATCATGAACACTTGTCCGACTTTCTCTTCCACAGTCAGCTTGCGGAGCGTCTTCTCAGCCCACTTTTCTCCATCGTGAGTGAGATGAATGGGGCCGGGGCGCTGATATTTGTCCTTTGCAGGAGCGGCGATGGTAACGAGAGAAGCAAAAAGTAAAAGGCTCAGTGTTCGACGCATGTCGAAAACGATAGCAGAGATGGAGGCTATCCGCGAAAGCCGGCAGAAAGCGATGTCTCTACGCAGTTCAGCGCTTCCGCCTGAATCCGATTATCGTCGCCGAAGCCGCGCAGCCATTGAACATCTGGCTCACGGCGAAACCAAGTCATCTGCCGCTTGGCGTAATTCCGATGCGCTTGTTGAGCGGCTTGCAGCGCCTGATCGAGAGTCAATTCTCCGCGAATGAATTGTCTGGCTTGTTTGTAGCCGAGCGAAGCGAGTGGACCAGCGGCGTTGCCATACTTCTCGAGCAGGGTCTCCGTTTCTTCGACAAGCCCGGTCTCGAACATTTGTTGTGCGCGGCGATTGATTCGCTCATACAGTGCCTGGCGATCGGGATCAAGACCCAGGCGCAGTATGCGGAAGCCATGCAAAGGGTCGCGCCCGCGTTCGTTCCAGAGTTCTGTCATCTTGCTGCGCGAGGTAAGGCAAACTTCTATCGCCCGAATAAGCTTGGGAATGTCATTCGCGTGGATCTTCTCCGCGGCGGGGCGATCGAGGCGAAACAGAACGCGGTGCAGATATTTCGAGCCGCGACTGGTGGCGCGCTCGCGCAATCGTTCACGCAGTTCTTCAGAACGCTGCGGACCGGGAAAAAGTCCTTCGAGCAGGGCGCGAAGATAAAGTCCAGTCCCGCCGACTAGAATCGGCAAATGATCGCGGGTTTTGATTTCTTCCAGCACTCGCCGCGCTTGGCGCGCATACTCGCCGGCCGTGATGTCATCAGTGGGTGCAACACAATCGAACAGATAATGCGGGGCCCGGGCGCGCTCGTCGGTCGATGGCTTTGCCGTGCCGATATCGAACTCGCGGTACATGGCGACAGAATCGCAGTTGACGATCTCGCCCTTGAAACGTTCGGCGAGGGCCAGAGAAAGCGCAGTCTTGCCACTAGCCGTTGGGCCCAGCACGACCACGAGTAGCGGATCAAGCTGCGCCGCAGCCACAGTCAGCGCACGCTCCAATGAATGGCATGCCAGTATCGAACTACGGTGACGAGGAGCAGAAGAAAGGCAATCAGCAGCAGGCCGGAGGTTTCCGAGGCATAGATCGCGTGGCGGCGTTGCTTGTGGCCGGAATTGTTTTGGTGAGCCTTTACCACGTCAGTATTGTACGCCGCACAGAAACCCGCAGGTGTGGCTTGGTGCTACACTACGCGTCGTCGCGGTTGTCCCATGTCCATGCCCGATTCGCAAGGCAATCACACGGGTAGAATAGCGCGGTTCGGCGTGTTCGAACTCAATCTCGCCGCGGGCGAACTCCGCAAGAATGGCGCAAAGTTACGCCTGCAGGAGCAACCCTTCCGTGTGCTGGCATTGCTGCTGGAGCGAACTGGTGATGTGGTTACGCGTGAAGAGATCCGCCAGAAACTATGGCCCGCCGACACTTTCGTGGATTTTGATCACGGCTTGAACACGGCGGTGAATAAACTGCGCGAGGTGTTGGGTGATTCGGCATCGAGTCCGCGCTACATCGAAACGCTGGCGCGACGTGGCTATCGTTTTATCGCGCCCGTGCAGACCGAAGCCAGTCATGGTTCGAGTGGCGAGAAAACTTCTTCCGGCGGAAATTCGCCTCCGGCCCGTCTGCATTCCGAACTGGAAGTTCCGCTTCCGCATCGCGGAGTGACGCGAGGATTGTTTGCTCTGGCCCAAGTGATGTACCTGATCTTCTATTTGGCCGCTCTGTTTCGCCTGCACGCTGTACAAGGAATCGTCGACTCTTTTTTGTCGGGATGGCGCGCAACTCTTCTGGTAAGTGCGGTCATGATAACAGCCGGAGTTGGAATCCCGTTTCGCTGCTATCTGCTCTCGGCCGTGGGATTTGACTACCAGCGCCTGGGAGGGAAATTTCAGCAAATGTTCCCTTTCATTCTGGCGCTTGATCAGCTTTGGGCTATCGCTCCTTTCCTACTGACGCAGAAGATTGGGCTGGGCGCGGCTTTCGCGGCGAGCGCCGCCCTGCTTTACGTGCCATTTTCCGAACGAACCCTGATTCGCATGGCATATCAAAAAATGGAACCAAACTCACGAATCGCACGTAATCACGTCTAAGAGCTGGCAGTAGTGTGCAGGCTCGCGGAGGAAAGTTATGAAACGAACGCTTTCGCAATATCGGCTATTGATGGCTCTCCTGCTCGGAGTCGTCGTTTGCTCGTTGGCGGCGTTGCCGGCGCAGGCTGACGAATGGTCGAAAACTTACACTCTTGCCGGCAAGCCCGATCTTCGCGTGGAAACCTCCGACGCGAATATTCATGTCTCCACGTGGGATCAGAATACGATCGAGGCGAACGTAACCACCGTGCGCTACAAGATTGGTACTGATGGCATCCAGATCGAAGAACACCAAACGGGCGACGCAGTCGAAATCGGCGTGCGTTATCCGCATCGAGGTGTGTCGATCAATTGGGGCAACTCCATGAGTCATCGTGTCGACATCGATATCCACATGCCCCGCGAGGGCCGCGTGGACCTGTACACAGGCGATGGCAAGATTGAGATCGGCAACTTCAAAGGCGAGATGCAACTGCGCAGCGGGGACGGCTCTCAGGATGTTGACAGCGTGGACGGCAAACTGCACGCAACCACTGGAGATGGACACATCCGAGCCAGTGGCCGCTTCGATGAGCTGGAACTGAAGACAGGCGATGGCCGACTCGAAGCGCGCGCAGGCACCGGCTCTGCCCTGACCAGCGGCTGGCGGCTCGAAAGCGGCGACGGAACCGTGACGTTGGAAGTGCCGGAAACCCTGGCGGCGGACGTGGATCTCCACAC
>JBAVUV010000128.1:0-2572 GCA_049696955.1 Candidatus Sulfotelmatobacter sp.
CATCGTCGAGAAGACTTCCCAGATGCGAAAGGCCGCATCGGTCGCCGTCGCCGACGTCCACGGTGACCCGATCTGCTTCGCGCGAATGGATGGCGCTCCCGTTTCCTCCGTTCGCATCGCCATGAACAAGGCCTGGACCGCGGCTCGCGAGCGCAAGTCCACCAAAGAAATCGGCGAAAAGGTCAAGCATCCCGAAAAGTCCCACGACATCGCCTACTACGGCGATCCGAACTACGTAGGTTGGGGCGGCGGCATTCCCGTCTCGAGGAATGGCGAGGTCGTGGGCGCCGTCGCCGTCAGCGGCCTGTCCTCCGCCGAAGATATCGCCCTGGCAACCTTGGCGGTAGAGCTGCTAGCGAACTCTTAAGCTGCCTCCTCTGTTCGTGTTTCGTAACACAAATCACTTTTTATCGCCGTCCACCAAATTTGGTGCAAAACTCAAATCAACTGAGGGGGACGAGTGACTCGGAAGGACTGCCCGCGCTGCGGCGGTACCGGATATGTTGCCAAGCCCGTGGACATCAGCGGCAAGTCCGAAGGCGTCGCATTTATTCGGTCGAAATGTCCGGCATGCGCAGGTACTGGACGAACCAGCTCAGCTCCACCTTCTACCGCGGGCTGACCGCACGGCCTGTGGTGCTTGCGAAAACGTACGAGCCCGGACCGTCATGGTTCCCGCCCTGAAGTGACGCTCCGGGCCCGTCGTTCCAAATCAAATTTGTCATTCCTCGCCCTGCGAGGAATCTTGCTTGTGTGGGACGGACACTCCTGTCCGTCGCCTTTGACTCGCTTTCGCCTTTGACTTGAGCTGCCTTTGACCAAGCCGTCGGAACGGTCTTAAGCCGTCACCGCCGCCTTCGCTCTCCTCCGTCGCCCAGCTGTTGCCGTCTCTACCCGGTTGCGTCCTCCAGCCTTGGCTCGGTAAAGCGCCTTATCCGCGGCCTGCACCACTTCATCCGGCGACGATCTCTCCGAACCAGAACTTGCCACCCCAATACTTGCCGTCACCGAAAGTTCGTCCGAAGCCGCAACCCGCGCCAGTTGCCGGATCGCCCGCCCAGCCTGCCCCCGCCCGCGGAGATTGCGCCGGTCCGGCCCCCGCGCCTCCTGCCGTCTATCTTTATTACTACCGCGCAGCCGAAAGCTGCTCGCTTCAATGCTGGCCCGTAACTGCTCCAGAGGCTCCAAAACATCTTTCGTAGTCTTTCCCGGAAAGACGATCGCAAATTCCTCGCCGCCGCACCGGTAAGCCTCGCCTCCACCCGTCACCCGCGCCAGTCGCGCGGCCACCATCCGCAGCACCTGATCTCCCGTGTCATGTCCATAAGTGTCGTTGCATCGCTTGAAGTGATCGATGTCCACCATGGCAATCGAATAAGGCGCCTGCAGCCGCAGCAACGCCTCATGAAAAGCCCGCCGCGAAGGCAACGTGGTGAGTTCGTCGTGATAAGCCAGCAGGTAAGAAGTCTCCACCATCGAAACCGCCAGGATGAAAGCCGCCGTCGCAAAGTAAGCCGACGGAATCCGCCCCGCTCCTCCAAAGCGCAGCGCCAGCGCGATGGCCGCCAGTGCCCACAGCAGCCCGCTCTCCACTGGCTTGCGAAAAAGCAGATAGCGTATCAGCAACACTACCGCCGCCGCCGCAAACGCGATCACGGTAGAAAAAGCCAAATGTTGCGGGACTATCCCCGTACCTGCAACTGCGCCCGCAACATGATGCGAATGCCGCACCGCCGCCACCGAATCCGTCCGGCACAACACCGCCACGATCACTGACTCGACAAACAGAAACAGGCTCGCCGGCCCGACGCTGGCAAAAATGAATCCTCTCTCCCGCGCGAACGAGATCAGAACAAAGTTCAGCGGCAATAGCAGGCCAACCGCCACCAGCGCCATGGTTGCCGGTCCGCTAACCGCGGCGTGGACGGAGCCAGGAGGGAAACCAAGAAAAAAAGAAGAGTAATAAGAAATTGCGCGCTCCGCCAGAAACACCACCAGCAGCGCAAAGAAGATGCGGCTGGAATGAAACCGCCACGCCATCAGCAATCCCACCACCAGCGCCGCGTGCAGCGCAAACATAATGATCGCCGCGCTCGGCGCAATCATTCCCGTGTGCAGCAAAATCGCAACCGCTGCAATCCAGATAGCCGGAGTGAGCAAAGACTTCATCAGAGGTTAGATTGTGACGCCCGGCCGAGAGAAGCTCATATCAGCAACGCCTAATGCGATTATCTCTGGATCGCCAGCCGAGAGTAAATGACCGACGGGGTTCGGCGCACCATTGTCATCCTGAGGCAGCGAAACCCTCGGCTCCGCCGAGGGTTTCCAAACGAAGGACCTATGCAATGAGCGGCAGCGGGCACGAAACGTGGCAAGAAATCACGAAGCCTTGTCCGGTTGGAACTGATGTCTCTCGTACCACTCCGCACTCAAATCCCTCCACCCCGGATTCCCAGAAACGATCAGCGCGATTTTCTTGATCCGCAGCCACCCCTTGATCTGCTTCTCCCGCTCAATCGCGTCTCGCACGTCCTAGAACCGTTCAAAATAAACCAGTCGATCGACCCTATAC
>JBAVUV010000129.1:0-1588 GCA_049696955.1 Candidatus Sulfotelmatobacter sp.
ACGTAGTTGACCTGGGATGCTCCATACCGTCCCTGATCCACGGAATAGGAAAGAGTGTTGACAGTCACTTCTGAGATCGAATTCAATCCCAAGACAAGGTTAGTCGAGAGGCCGCTATTGAGATTAGTGAGCGGGTCGTTCGTTTCCAGCCCGTCGACGATGTAGCCGTTGGAGAGGGCGGGCAGCCCGTTGAATTCCACGTTGCCATAGCCGTTTGTGCCGCCAACGAAATCGTTGCCGCTGCCGGCCGTGTTGATGAGTGCTCCGGGCGAAAACTGCAGCGGGTAGGTCAGGTCACCGCCTGGATTCGGAAGGTCCTCCAGCGCTGAAGTATTCAAAGTTGTGGATGTGTTTGCGTTCTCTGGGTTAATGAGTGGAGCCTCGCTATTTACCTCAACTGTCTCATTTGATCGGGCCACTCTGAGCGTGAAATCCACGGTTTGCTTCTGGCCTAGGCCCGAAACGACGTTGTCATTTTGCCCCGGATCAAAGCCTCGCGCTTCCACTCTGACCGAATAGGTGCCCGGCTTTAACTGCGGAAAGTTGAACCGGCCTGCGTCTTCGGTCTTGGCACTCCGCTTTAGACCAGTCTCGTGATTTGTGATCGTCACGGTGGCACCCGCCACAACTGCGCTAGATGCGTCCCTAACCTCGCCAACGATGGCGCTGGTGGTTTCGCCTTGTGCCAGCGCTTCCGCCGGAAGAAGGCACGCTACGCTCAACGCAAGAAGAGCGAAGTGAGTTGCCCGCATCATGATTTACCCATCCATTCGGTCTGAAGCGGCTAGGTGCCCCTAGTTGAACTATTAACCTGCGATTAGTCTGTATAGTTAACCACAGTTAACACCAATAAGCAAGAACGGAAGGGGCGACCGGGCAACCTTGGCGATTGTGTCGAGTGACGAACAAAACGGAACTTGACTGGAGCAAAGCCGAATTCCGGGTACTAATCCAGTGTTTTAGATGTCCGGGGTATTTCAGGCGGCGTCGTTCAGTTGGTTAGACGCGACTTGTAGTCTATTTCCATCATCGTGCGGGCGCATAGTATCCCGTTTTTGCATAAACTCGAAGCCGAGGCCAGTTTTGTGGTGGCGTGACCCGCACGGTGAGCTTGTGCCACATACCATCGTGTGCCAAGTTGTTTGGGCGATATGCTACCAGGTACTGATTGCGCAATTCGATGGAAAGCTCGGCCGCAGCGTCTCCGACTTTCTTTAGATTGCGGACGGGGAACATTCTACCGCCGGTGATGCCGGTCGCGAAAGCCAGCAGATCGGGTCCCAAACGTTCTGCTTGGGTTCTAGGGGCTTCGTCAAAGATGCCCATCGCATAGATCTGGACGTCAGCTTCTCTTAAAACCGGCCATACTTCCTGTGCTGTGTAGCGGCTGTGATTGTCCCCACCGTCGGAAATGACCAACAGGACTCTCCGTTCGTTGCGGGCCTTTTTCATTTGGTCTAAACCGAGATAGAGCGCGTCCAACAAGGCCGTTCCGCCATCGGGCTTTACTTTTATAATATCGCCCTGAATTTCGTCGGCGGAACTGGTGAAGTCCACCAGAAGTTCGGGACGATCATTGAATGCAACC
>JBAVUV010000130.1:0-2736 GCA_049696955.1 Candidatus Sulfotelmatobacter sp.
ATATGCGTACCCCAGGCCCTGAAACTGTTGCCCGTCACCTCATAGACACACTTGGCGGCCGTGAAAAGGCGCGTCTAGCTTTGGATTCTGAGTTTCAGCGAATCAAAGACCGCTGGGAGCAGGACACCCACAAAATTGGTCGCATTCTTCGGGCCCACCTTTTTGTCGAGTATTTTCTTACAGAATACCTGTATGCCAAAAACCCAAATCTTGGCCCATCGGAAAGCGCGCGATTGACATTCAGCCAAAAGGTTGCGCTCGTCGACACGAGCAAATGCGAAATCGCGTATCTCATTCCGGGCATCCGACATCTGAATATAATTCGCAATCGTCTTGCCCATTCGCTGAAGGCAGAAGTAACCCGCGACGATGCGAACGTTTTCAAACAAAGTCATTTGTTTACCGCCATACGATCCCAATTGGCCAAGGAACAGAACCGGAGACCGAGTTCCGAGCCAATTGTGGTCTTGGAAGAGTTCGCGATGCACGCTGGCTATGCGCTTCAGCGCGGCCCTGCGACCGACGCGATGGCAGAGGCTTTCCGCTTGGCCGGACTGGAACGCACTAAAAGTGACGCGAGCCATTAGCCCAGATTATTCGTAGACTCCCGCGCGCGACGGGCCTTCGTGTGGTTTAATTGGTTTTACCAAGACTAATTACACCAATCACGGAGGCCGCGTATGTCGTCGCAGGATGCCCGGCAGCTTTCATTCGATTTTCTCCCACACTTGCCGGTGCTTGTCCAGCCATCGGAGGGTCAACTTTCCTCCGATGCCGGATTGCTGCCGCTGCGGCAGTTTGATCAGCGGTGGAATTACACGGCGCGGATGGCCCGCTGTTTGTTCGATCCCAAGCCATCGCGGGAGCAGTCGCTGCTGTCGATGCTGCGGCAACGGCTGTTCGGCATTCTCGCCGGGTATGAAGACTGCAACGACCACGATACGCTGCGAGACGATCCGGTCTTCAAGTTGATCGCCGATCGTCTGCCGCAGGACAAGGCCCTGGCCAGCCAGCCGACGCTGTCGCGTTTCGAGAATCTGGCCACGCCGCCGGTGCTGCAGAAGCTGATCGACTTCCTGATTGATACCGGCATCGAGCGATTGAAGCAGAAGCACGGCGGCTCGCTCCCCGCCGCGCTCACGCTCGATCTGGACGCCACCGATGATCCGACCCACGGCCATCAGCAGCTCACGCTCTTTCACGGCTACTTCGGGCAATACCAATACTTCCCGCTGATTATCAGCGAGCCGACCAGCAAGCACGTGTTTGTGGCCTGGCTGCGTCCGGGAACGGTGCACGCGGCGCTGGGGGCCGACGACGATCTGATGCGGGTGGTCAATGCCCTGCGCCAAGAGCGTCCCGACATCCAGATTCACATCCGCGGCGACGCCGGCTTCGGCGTACCGTGGATGTACGAACTCTGCGAGAAAAACGGACTCACCTACACCTTCGGCTTCTCCACCAATGCCCGGCTCAAGGAGCGGACCGAGGGACTGATGCAACGCGCTGTCGGGCAATACGAATCAACCCAAAGGAAACAACGGCTGTTTGAATGCTTCCAGTACCAGGCCGAAACATGGAACCACCCGCGCAGACTCGTCGCCAAGGCCGAATGCCACGGGCAGGGAACCAACCTGCGCTTCGTCATCACCAACCTTCGGGCAATGCCTTCACCCTCTGGCTGGCCCAGCGATCCGGTGGCGCGGCTGATCTACGACGATTACATCCAACGCGGCGAAAGCGAACATCGCATGGACGAGTTGAAGAACGGCCTGCATATGGACCGCCTGAGCTGCCATCGCTTCATGGCCAACTTCTTTCGCCTGCTGCTGCACACCGCCGCGATGAACCTGCTCAACGCCGCTCGCGATGAACCCGGCGTTCCGGAGATCCTGCGGGTCGGCCAGCCCTGCACCTGGCGAACGCACGTGATCAAAGTCGCCGCGGTGATCGTGCAAAGCACGCGAAGGGTTCTGGTGAAACTGGCGGCCCAATGGCCCTGGTGGCCGATGTATCGCGCCGTCGGCCGGCGATCCCTGAACTTCTCGTGCGGTCCGTGACTCCACCACAACTCGGTTATCCACAATGGGGGAAAGGGGGCGGTGCGCCCGCATCCACCGGTTTTGCCGGTCTCGGCACACAAGACGGCCGTCATCGAGAAATCAAAGAGACTCGTGAATAATCCGGGCTAGCGCCATTCATCGGCACCCGGGAGTTGTGATTTGTTCATGCCGGCAAGTTTGCCAGTGGGCCACATCAGAAAACAAGATGCGGTTTAGATAGCGCACACCATTGATCAATGTAAAAAGGAGAGGATATTCCCACCGGGCACAACGATTTTTTGCCCCCTGTTTTCTAACGCCGCGTTACGCTGCCAAATGTGGGTGCGATTGCATGGCCCCCAGTCGAAGAGCCGATCGCGCCGTCAGCCTTTCAGCCCCGTCGTCGCAATTCCCTCAATGAATGTTTTCTGGGCGAGGAAAAACAGCAGAATCGCCGGGAGGATCACGAGAACGCTTGCGGCCATAAGCAGATGCCACGAAGTTCCGCCCGATTGGCTTTGGAAATTCTGCAGTCCCAGAACAAGCGTGAATTGTTCCGGTCTTTGCAGGTAGACCAGCGGACCGAGGAAGTCGTTCCAGATGGCCAGAAAGGCGAACAGCGCGACAACCGCCAGCGCCGGCTTCGCCAGGGGAAGAATGATCCGCCAGAAGATGCCGAATTCACTGCATCCGT
>JBAVUV010000131.1:0-5824 GCA_049696955.1 Candidatus Sulfotelmatobacter sp.
ACGTAGGAAACAATCAGGTAAATTCTCTCCTTAGGTCCAGCGTGCTGCAGCAACAGAACCACCGGCAACAATAAGAGGATGAAGGTATAGGAAGCTGCGTTGGTCGAAAGCAGCAGGATCCCTATCATGAACCAGGCAAAACCGTGGCGATCTAAGTGCTTGTTCCCCGACGCCAGGCCAAATAATATGGCCGCAAGAATGACCAAAGCTGTGAATGGTTGTAGAAAAAAGAAGACGGAGGCCGCGCTCAAAATGGGGTGCGGATTTAGATCCGGTTCCATGACAAACGAGCGCCGCAAAAGGGTTGTAAGAGTTCCATTTCCAGGGTCGTAAGGATTGATGATCTCGCCGGACAGAGATCGTGGCAAGATTTGCGTAGCGTAGAAGTGAACGTCTCCCCAGCCGAAAATCGCAATTGCGGTTACCCCTGCAATGGCGGACGCCGCGAGCATTCCCGCAACCGCCTTCCAATTGCGTTTCACTACGAAATACAAGAGAAAAGGACCACCGTAGAGCTTAAGTCCGAACGCTACACCGCAAAGAAAGCCGCTCGCTGCCGACTTGCCCCGGTCCAGGCAGTAAAACGCCAGCGTCAGAAGAAATAACAAGAAGATGTAGTACTGGCCGAGGCGAAAATTGGACTGTAGCGAGCCGTAACCTAGAAACATCAATATTGCGATGTGCTCAATCCGAATCTGCGTGGCTTTTGAAAGCATCCACAACGTAGCCGCCAGAAATGCGAGGTTAAACGCCAGCCATATCTGTTTGGCGGTTTGCACCGGGAATCCCGCGAGAGGTACGATTGGCAGCATTGTCAGAGGTGTCTGCGGAAGATAGGCTCCCAGTTGGTGTTCGATTCCCGCGTAATTCATCTGCCGCTGAAACCACGTCCAATCGTAGTAGTCGCGCAAGGGTGCGCCCTGACGCACCAGAACAGCGGCAGTGTAGTAGTTTGGAAAGTCGCTTTCGTGTCGGGTCCAACCCTTGCGGAATGAGGTTGCCAGAAAAATGACGAGCATCACTAACGCCAAGGCGCGGGCTTTCGTCATATTGTCTTTGGCACCAGCGGCTGGTTTTGCTCAAGAGCGGCTAGTTCTTTGTTACTGATCTCCGGTCCCGCCTCCAGGTAATCCTGATCAATGCTTAAGTTCCACAAGTCGAACCTGGCGCCCGCCACGTTTCGCGCCGCCAAAATAGCAGTCAACATTGAGTGGTCCTGATTGTTGTAGCGATGCATTCCATTTCGCCCCACGAGCTGCAAATTAGGCACCCCAGCGAGGAATCCCCGCACTGCTGTAAGGCCATCCTGATAGCCGCCGTCGTAAACGGGATATGCCTTTGGCATGCGCACCACCGCTCCATCCACCACGTCTTGCGCGCGGACGAGTCCGAGCTGCACCATCTCTCGCTTGGCCAATGCGATTAAGTCCTCATCCGCCTGTTTCCAAATTGCATCCGACATGTTGCAAAAATATTCCACGCCCAAACACGTCAAATCAGGGTTGGGCGTCATCTCCGGACTCCAGTTCCCATAGTTCTGCACGCGGCCCGCGGTTACCGCCGGATCGTGCACGTAAATCCAGGTGTCCGGAAAAAGATCCCGGCCTTTCACCATCAACGCTACGACGATGAAATCGCGGTAGTGAAATTTCCCGGCTGCCGCCAGAAGCTCCGGCTGCGCGGCCGGGTCGAGCTTATCAATCAACTCCCGTATGGGAATGCTGCTGATGAACTGTGTCCCGCGATAGGTCTTGCCTCCGGCTTGCACGGAAACCACTTTTCCCGCCTGCCACTGAACGCTTTCTACGGGAGCATTCAGAATTACCGGTACCCCTCGTTCTTCAACAATGTCTCGCATCCGCGACCACAACATTCCGGGTCCAAGGCGAGGGTACTGAAACTCCTTGATAAGAGTCTTGATCTGCTTGTCAGGGCGATGAAACACCGCATCGCGCAGCAACGACCAGAGCGAAAGTCCCTGGATCCGCTGTGACGCCCACTCGGCTGCGATTTCCCGGCAATTCATGCCCCAAACTTTTTCGGTGTAACTCTTGAAAAACGTCTCGAACAAGCGCCGGCCAAACCTATTCGAAACCCAAGTTTCGAAATCGTCTTCGGGCGAAGCAGGGAACAGCCGACTTCGCACGAAGCTGAGTCCGCAGCGAAACGCCTCGATCGCGCCCAGTCCGCGGAAGGCATCGAACGGCTCCAGCGGATACTGAAAGAACCGCGATTTGTAGTAGATGCGCGAAAGACGCTTGCGGGTAAGGAAGTCGTCGCCGAGAACTTCCTGCCAGATTTGCTGCACCAACGAAACCTTGGTGTAGAAGCGGTGACCTCCGATGTCGAAGCGAAACCCTTTGTATTCGACGGTGCGAGCCAGTCCACCCACAACCGCGTCTTGCTCCAGCACCACGCATCCCACGCCCATGTTCGAAAGCTCGTAGGCGGCCGTCAATCCCGCCGGACCAGCGCCCAAGATCACCACTTGGGCAGAGTTGTCACCTGTTTTCACGGTTCTCCTTGCGGTAAGCTTATCATTATTGCGCTGATGGTTATTGGGGTGGTTGGATTATACGAGCTCTTGAAACTCGATGATTAATGGCGGGCCGAATATTACGGATTGCGGAAGAGGCTCTGCCTTAGCGCTCTCACACGGGTGGATCTGCAGGATTAAGAGGGATGGAAAACTGTGAGCATAACGATGCAGCCACCGCGAATCGCAAACGCTCGACCATTTCAGTTGAGCACCATTTCGATCGCCACCCTGGTTTCTCTCTTTAACTTTGGAGTCTGTTATTTTCGCTCGTTTATATTTCCCGACATCCCGCTCCTGCCGTTTGGAGATGCGTCGTACTTTCTGAACAACGCAAATAGAATCGTTGCGGGACGCCTGCCGTATCGCGATTACTTCGCATTTCTCCCCCCCGGAATTGAACTGACCTATGCGCTCGTGATCAAGGAATTCGGGGCGCGCTCCTGGATTCCGAATCTGATGATTGCTTGTGTGGCAGCTGCAGCCGCGTGGCTGATGACCCTGGTTGCGGCAGAACTAATGCGTGGGCCTGCAATTGCCCTGCCCGGGCTGCTATTGGCTGGCTTCGTACTGCCAGGATCGTTCGACGCGACCCATCACTGGTTCAGCACGATCGCGGTGATGGCCGCAGTGCTGGTTTTGTTGCACGGCGATTCATTCCGCAACATCGCGGCTGTGGGTTTCCTGTGTGGCATAGCAGCTTGGTACACGCAGACCAAAGGAATCACGGCCGTTGCCGGCTTCGTGATCTATCTGATCTGGAAGGGCCGGCAGGAGAGTATGCCAGCACGCGACCGATGGCTCAAGTGCATACTTCTATCGGGCCTGGCGCTGACTGTCTTCGCTGTGGGCAATTTGTATTTCGTTCGAGCCGCAGGTCTTAGCCGCTGGTTATATTGCCTGGTGGTATACCCGCTACGGTACTATCCTTCCGTTCGGTTGAACAACTGGCGGGTTTATGGGTCTGGTTTTAAGTTTGGACTCGGAACCATCCCGTTCCTCTTTGTTCATCTCACGGTGCCGCTGGTGTACGTCATTTGCATCGTGATCATGCTTCGCCGATCGAAAAACGAACCTGGCGAGCCCTGGGACAAAATCGGGCTTCTAGTCGTGGCCGGCCTCGCAATGTTTCTTGCGATTGCCTCATCGCCTGGCTGGAAACGACTCGCAACCAGTAGTCCCCCGGCTGTGATTCTGCTGACGTGGCTTCTGAATCGATGGGGCCGGATTAGGGCGAAGCTCGAAATCGGACTGGGAGCGGCGGCAATTGTTCTAGCGCTGGCGGGCGCGGCGAGAGTTCAAACCCGCGGGGCAGCTGTCCTCGACCTCCCCATAGGGAGAACGGCATTCACTGATTTCGCACGCTATGAAGAATACCGTTATGCGATGGAGCATACTTGCCGCGGACAGTTCATGTTCGGTCCGTCGCCAATCTTATTCGCCCTGCAGGTACGAAATCCCGCACCAATTGACGGTTTTGTGCCTTTGGACTACACCCGGCCGGAACAAGTGACGGCAACGATTCAAGCGCTGGAACTGAACAAAGTTCCAATGCTGGCACTCAATCCTGGAATGTTCACAGACCCGGACGCAACGCCGGCGTCCGATCACCTCGGTCCGATTCGAGCTTATTTGGCTGGACACTATCGCGTAACCGCGAGCTTCAAGACTGGCGATGAACTATGGGAGAGAATCGGTAGCCCAGGACGGTGCGCTGAGTAAGCGGTAACGATGCTTCGGCCGCGCTGGCGAAAAGCCGGGAAGAATCTGATATTTGCTTCGGAATCGGTGGAGAAAAGTGCGACACTTCTCGTTGGCCGGCCACAACAGTTCCTGGCACATCAAGACGAAGTTTCGGACGCCATGTTTGTGAACTGGTAAACCTGAATCGCTGGCACATCACAGGCTGCCTTAAACGTGTCTCCCTTTCCTGCCCCCAAAAAGATCGCGTGCTCCGATTCTCCGAAAAAAAGATTGCAGAGCTCTGCGCACGCGAAGCCATTTGCTCGAAAACGTGAGACGATACTTTCAGTCGAGTGGCTCACAGTATCGATTCTTACTGCGCTTCGTTCGTCCCGGAATCCTGGCCGCCACCCTCGAGCGTAAGCTTCTGGGTGCATTTCACAGATCAAAAGCCGGCCTCGCCATTTCATCGTCCGCGCCAGTTCGCGCGCCATTGAGTCCAGATGCTGAATGTGATTGAGCGCAAAGGAAGACAGCACGAAGTCGAACACGGAAGCTCGAAAGGGCAGTTGTAAACAGTCGGCGAGCACGAGCCGGTTGCGGATTCCGACAGTTCCTCGGGCAACCTTGAGCATTGCCGCCGAGAGATCGATCCCGACCACTGTGCCGGCACCCCGCGTTAACAGCCGGGTAAGCCATCTCCCCGTGCCACATCCCAGGTCGAGAACATTGCTCCCCGTTACATCCGAAAGAACGTTCCCGAGATAACGCTCCTCCAGCGCCAGGAGCGGGTTGGGAGTTTGATCATAGTTCTCAGCCCAACGCTCATAGCCCTCCTGGACGGAAACGCAGGCGGCTTCAGCGGAGCGAGGAAAGAATACCTTCGCTTCATCGTTTAGCGGGTCCATTGTCCGTTCTGAGTTGCCAGGGGGATCACAAGCTCTCCACTTTCGGCTTTCGAAGATCGATCATGCGTTGGGTCCACTTCAATTCGAACGGAGCCGAGTAAACTGCAAGCTTGTATCGCCACGCGCTCAATGCCTTCAACGTCATTCTTCCCCACTGCGGAAGGCGGATGTCCTGCACGGTGGGCCAGCGGGAAGAGACCACGAGTTCAAAGTTGTCGATCAATTGTTTGGTGCTGGGCCTCATCCACGGGGTCTTGGGGTCTTTCTGCGTGGCGTATCGCTGCCAACGCTCGGTAGCCCACTCATCGGGAGTTTCCGGAAATCGAACCTGATCTTCGACATTCCCATACATCTGGGTTCGCTGCGGAACCGGGGTGTAGTGTTCCACCACAATTTCGGAGTCCGGATTCAGACGCTTCAACTGGCGAATAAACTGGATGCACTCCTGCGTGTCTCCCTCGGGATCTTTGGGGTTTCCGAAAATAATCGAGAACTCGGGAATGATGTCGAAGCGGCGTATGCGGGAAGCCAGCGCCAACGTATCTTCGGCGCGAAGATCTTTCTTCATCTCCTTCAGGGTTTCGTTATTGCCGGATTCTGCGCCAAAAAAGATCATCTTGCAGCCCGCGCGCCGGATGGCCTCGAAGGTCGCGTCCGAGTAAGACATCATGATGTCGGAACGGCCCTCGCACCACCA
>JBAVUV010000132.1:0-2367 GCA_049696955.1 Candidatus Sulfotelmatobacter sp.
CGTTGCATGGCATGCAGGACGCGATTCGATCCGCTTTGCACGGGGAGATGAACGTGGTCGCACAAAGTAGGGACGGCGTCGATGGCGTCGATGATGTCGCGTCCGAAGTCGCGAGGGTGCGAGGTGGTGAAGCGCACGCGTCTTATTCCTGGCACTTCGCCTATTGCCGCTAACAATTCTGCGAATGTCTTCTTTTTTCCGGTAGATCCGCCGGTTGGATCTTTGTAGGAATTTACGTTCTGGCCGAGCAACTGAATTTCTGTGTAGCCGAGATCGGCCATCTGGCGGGCTTCGGCGAGCACCGAGTCCGAGGTACGGCTGCGCTCTTTGCCGCGGGTGAAGGGGACGACGCAGTAGGCGCAGAATTTGTCGCAGCCTTCGATGATGGTGATGTATCCGCGATGGGGATTGGTGCGGGCGGTGAATTCGGTCTCGAAGCATTCGTCGGTTTCGCGGTCGTCGAGTCCGGTGATGCGGATGAGGCTTCCAGCTTCGGTCTTCCGGTTACCGGACTTCCCTGCTGTGACGGCTTCTGTCTTCCTTCCGGCTTCGAGTTGCACCGTTTCCAGTTGCATCAGCATCTGCGGCAGGTTGCGGTAGGAAGCTGATCCGCAGACCAGCGAGACGTGCGTGGCGCGCTCGAAAATCTTTTCGCCCTCCTGCTGCGCCACGCATCCGAGCACGCCGAACTTTTTGCCCTGGGCCAGCAGCTTCTTGTAGTCTGCCAGACGATGGAAAACCTTCTGCTCCGCCTTATCGCGAATCGAGCAGGTGTTGTAGAGAATCAAGTCGGCCTGCTCGACGGTTTCTACCTGCTTGTATCCTTCATGGATGAGCGTGCCGATGACTTTTTCGGAGTCGTGCACGTTCATCTGGCAGCCGAAGGTTTCGAGGTAGAAGGTTTTGCTGGAATCCTCAGACATTTCCACAGTATAAACCGCTTATCATCTTGCGGGCCGAAGGGGCCCTGGACTCG
Organism: Candidatus Sulfotelmatobacter sp.; assembly: GCA_049696955.1. GTDB lineage: Bacteria > Acidobacteriota > Terriglobia > Terriglobales > Acidobacteriaceae > Sulfotelmatobacter. Next base: position 977 of record JBAVUV010000132.1, read on the forward strand.
TCAAGGCCCGAGGCGTGACTCAAAACAATCCCCGTGCTATCGCCGCAGCTTTTTCTAGGCCGGAGTTCGTAAGACTGTATTTTCCTCCTTTGCCCGACCCCCCCTTATTTATTAGGCCCTCTCGCTGATACTTTGCAACCACCGCATCAACTCGATTAATGTTGCACCCCGATTGCTTAAGGGCTGGCTTGAGCTGGGTCACTAACACTTCGTCTTGCGCCTTCATCTCGTGAAAGCCGAAGAGCACCAGAAGTGCTGCGTCAGCCTCGCGGTCGTCCCCGCGTGGAAGAATCCGCAATGTTACGAGGCCGCGCTTTTCGTCTAAGACGAACATCTTCGCCAAAAGGTCGCCATCCCGAGGTGTCATCGAACCGTTTACAACTTGCGATTGGGCCGCCGCAGGCTTACTTATCTCAGCTGCTGGGAGGGATGACATTAAGAACTTCCAGTCCTCGAAGCTCTTTTTGACGGTCTCTTCCGGCCCCTCGCCCTGGAACTCGTGCTGTCCAATCTTGATGTGGAGTTTATAGGTTTCCATTTTCCCCCTTATGCACGCCGTAGCGATGCAATGTTTATGAGCTCGTCCACGACTACGCGGACGCCACCGCGAACGTCCTCCAAGTCAGCTTTGACCGCGTTATATCGACGGTTGTGGGCGGACCTGTCTCCTAGTTTCTTGATTTCCTTCAGCGCAGCCTTAGCTTCCCTGCCTAGGGTAAGTCCCCCGGCGGCGCCAGACCTATTAACCAATTCTCCTAGCATGAAGTAGTTTCCGTCGGTGTCCTTAATTTCGCTTTCCCTTCGGAGATATTCGTACGCTTCTATAATTAGTGTTTCTGCGGCTCGCCTGATCATGACCAAGGCTCCATCGTAAAAGCCAAATTGGTAGGATCCGTTCAGCTGCTTGCAGACTTTTTCGAAATAGCCTCTGGTGTTGTTCCATACTTGTAGGGGTAAGTAGCCAGTTTCGAGATTTATTTCTGGGACTGCCGGTTCGAATGCTCCTGGTAGGTTCTGTCGAATGGCATTCTGAGCGCCGGCTCGAAGCCTGAAGCCCTTGCTTCCCCTCAACGTAAGTGCCGACTTCGAAAGCCCTGCTTCGAGCCTAGTCCGATTGGGATTGCCGAGGCCGTAAGTAGTCATGAGCTTTGCGATCTCCCATACGCTCATCTCTGTCCCGACGCATTGGGAGTCGCGCCAGCAGAGGATGCCCAGCGCGACTGCGACAGAATCTCTTCCGTTTGACTGCGCAAGTCGTTGCGAGAAAGTTCTGAAACCGTCAGTGTGGTCATGGGTAGCAGGCCCGGCGTTCGAATTTTCGGACATTGCAACCTCCTTTTCTACTGACTTAAAGTATACGCGCCGGTGTCAAGCGCTATCATATTTATCGA
>JBAVUV010000133.1:0-4392 GCA_049696955.1 Candidatus Sulfotelmatobacter sp.
CGATATCAAAATAAGTGCTTGCCCGATAGGGCCTAGCTATTATCGCACTTCGATTGGATGCCGGGGGGATTGCGAAAGTCGCAAAAAACGGCTGTCCCGATTGGGGCCCCCGTGGTCCAAAACGCCCACGAGCGCGGGATACGCATGACCGAGGCGCGCAATTCCTGGCGTGATGGAGACTGCCGACCAAACGCCTGGACGCGGCCCAGTTTTTGCGCAAGGCGCAGAAGCACCAAATGGCATGTTTGCGTTGCGTTAAAATTATGGATTCGTTAGCGATATTTTGAAAAGTTGAAGGGGCAGGTGGAGGAGGGATTGTCGACTCCGGATCATGGTCTCGCGATTAGAAAATGGGGCGGGTATGGCGCCACATGCCGCGGATCCGAATAGCCGTGTCGCGATGACGATCGATGTGCGATTTCTAGCGGCGAGCGACCTGGACGCATACTGGAACATCCGTCTGGAAGCGCTGGAGAGTGAGCCGGAGGCGTTTGGTTCGTCAGCCGAAGAGCACCGCGTTTTGACCCGGGAGGAGGTCGCGCAGCGTATATCCTTCGATCCATCCAACAAGTTTGTCGTGGGCGCGTTTATCGGGGAGCGATTGGTTGGAACTGCAGGTTTCTTCCGCAATAAAGGACTCAAGGAACGCCACAAGGGACACATCTGGGGCGTCTATGTAACGCGTGATGCACGAGGTAAGCGAGCCGGCCAGGACATGTTACGAATGCTGCTGGAACGCGCCACAACGATTGAGGGGATCGAGCAGATCATGATCTCAGTGGCGACCAGTCAAAAGGCCGCAGTAAGTCTATATCGGTCGCTCGGGTTTAAATCCTATGGCTGCGAGGGCCGGGCATTGAAGATAGGCGAGCGATATGTCGATGAAGAGCACATGGTTTTATTCCTCAACCGCTCGCATTCCCTGCAAGATGTTCCGGGTTGAGCCAGCGATCCCGGCAAACAAAAAAGCGCCTCGGACTTTTCAGCCCAAGACGCCTCGGCAGCCCTCCCCCAGAACTGCCAAACTACTCTTGGATACTAGGTTTAGTGTTTTCTGTTGTAAACGTCACTTTGGTAATCGGGTTTTGCCTGAATGCGGAAGGCGGCGCGGAACCTGCGCAATCGAGCTGGATTCTTTTTGCTATTGCTGCTTCTGCCAGGTTTGACCAGTGTCGGAAGTGGTCCAGAGTTCCGCATTCGAGGTTGAGACTTTCCCATGCTGGGGGTCGGAGAACTGAATGCCGACGATATCCCCCGTGAGCCCAGCTTCGGCAGTGCTTGGGGTTATGCGCAACCAATGATTGCCGCTATCCGATGTGTGATACAAGACACCGCCGCCACCACCGGCCCAAACTTCTGCTCCGAAAGCGGCCACGGCACGGAATACCGGACCGGGATCGACCGCAACCGCGGCTTTTTGATTGTTGGCGTGAGTGGAATTGGTTACGTCAGCTTCGGCGGTGGGCGTCGCCCGATGATTGATGGCCTGCGCCTCGCTGAGAGACGGATTGACGTTCTCCCACGTATTCCCCCCGTCGAAGGAGCGTTGCAATACACCGGAGGAACTGACCGTCCAGCGCGGTAAAGCGCGCAACATGAGAGATGGCGAGGTTTGCAAGGGAGTGGCGGACGCCCGCGAAGTGGGGGCATTGCTCGAAGCTGCCTGGGCGGGGACAGGATCTTTGGCTTTGATCACGTCGAAGCTAGTCAGGTTCGTTGCATTGCCGCCCTCCAGCGGCAGCGGCGACTCGTTCTGGGCAACCTGATTCTGGCTTATTGCCGCGGATTCAGAGTTGACCGCACTGGACTTCTGCGCTTCCAACAGCTCCGAAGTAACCGGGGGCTTTTTTGCGTGGCTGGCTGCGGCAGTTGGATTCGAATGAGCAGTCAGAGCATTCGCACTTTGTGCTCGCTGAGCGAAAACGACCTCATGGCCGGCAGAGCGGCCTGTGCGGCCGACTTCGACTGCGAGCTTCTGTCCAGTGGATGCCTGATAGCCGAGCATCGACGACGCCTGATTTCCGGCTTCCGTCTGAGATACTGCTAGCTGAGCAGGGTGCGCACTTGCAGAAGGAAGCGTCGCAGCCTCCTGCGCAGGGTTCGAGGCGACCATATCGCCCTTCCGGCTATGCGAATACTGCAAAACCCCGACCGAGATCACGGCAGCAAGCCCGGCAGCCAATGCTCCCCAGCGAAGAATGGGCAAGCCAAGCCATCCAGTGCGAACTGGGGTGACGGAAACCGGCGAAACCTCGATCTCTGTCTCGGGCAAAGCCAGAGCGAGAACGTCTCGACAATCGCCGCAAGCGGCCAGGTGCTCCATTACGCGGGCTCTTTCGCCTTCCAAGAGAGATTGCTCGGCGAATGCTGTGAGCAGATCTGGATCGGGATGAGCGCCGGCTGCCGCCTTTTCTCGCAGATGCTTTAGTACGAATTGGGGAACGCCCTGCATGAAGTTTCTAAAGAGCTGGTTTTTCCAGCCTAAGCTCGCTCTGAGATTTCGCAGGATCTCCTTGAGTTCGCGCCTGGACTGGTGGTTGTCTCTGATCAGAGAACGTCGCCGGAGGCGGTTCTTGCGCCAAACTACGACGAATGTCTAATCGCAGGTCGCGCACATCCACCTGCAAAGCCTCTTCGGCCTGGCGGCGCGCCATACCCTGCTGCATCATGTTAGCCAGGATCCTCTTGCGCAAGGACTTGGCGAGTTTGTCTACTTTGCGGCTGATCGTGGATTCGTGTACGCCCAGCATGCGCGCGATTTCGGCCAGGGTACGGCCATCCAGAAAATACAAAGCCAGGACAGTCCTCTCCTCGTTCGAAAGCGAGGCCAGGGCGCCATTCGTAGCCGATTCAAGGCGCGAATCCGGCGAAGGAAGCGCTTCTGTCTCGGGAGCGGCGAACTGTGAGCCTTCTTCCCCTTCTTCATCGAGGCTGACCAGCCGCCGGGTGCGGCGGTAGCGATTCACGAACTCCTGGGCGAGGACGGTGCGCAGCCAACCCTCAAGCGACCCGCGCCCGGTGAAAGAGGCCAGCTTCGAAATCCGCTCGCCTCCGCGCGTGGTGGTGCCGTAAAGTTCGGCATAAAGGGTATCGGCCAGGTCGCGGGCGGCGGAATCCTCGCGGGCGATGCGCAATGCCGACTGGTAAAGCTTTTCGCGGTAGCGGGTGAGAAAGACTTCCCAGGCCGCGTTATGGCCGGCGGCACAAGCCCTGGCCAAGGCCAGCTCTTCGACTCGTAAGCTGAGAAGAAATGTCCGCACTTCAGCATGACTGCACTCGGCAGGTAGATACTTGGCGGCGACATCACAAAGGATGGCGGCAAGAGACTCGCGGGAAAGGCCTATCTTCTCGCATCCGCTCTGCGCCTGCAGCTCCCCCAGCAGCTCCGAAACAGCCGATTGCAGAGATGCGGTGATTGGTTTCGTGACACCCATGTGGAAGAAAAGAGGTTGCGACAAGCCCGACATTTGATATTAACAATTCCTTAGACGCTTCGAATGTTAATTCTAGTCGCTGCGGGAGAAGGTTTTTCGTTGTCAGGAACCTTCGATTTCGGGTAGGTGGACTTCAGGATAAGGACGATTACGTCCGGTGAATTTCGAGAAGGCTTTGAGGCAGCTTAGTCTTCTGCGCTGTTGTTTTGATACCAGTTCCGCCAAGCGGCGGAGTCGTTGGGCAGGTGTTGTCTGGTAATGTCAGCCAATGCCTGAAAGGCCCAGCCCCGGGTCTGCGCGTCGAGCGAGGGATCCTCAGCGTAGTCGATGAGCCGGGGAACAGCAATCAGACGCTGGTCGTGGGTCAACATGCCACTCTCCGCCAGGCTGCAGGCGGCTCGTTCGCGAACCATGGCGGACGGATCATTGCGCATGGCGTCGAGCAAGGGAGCAAGCGTCGGCGTAGTTCCCACCAAGGCCAACCCTTCGACCGCCCAGCGGCGGGAGTCCTCGGACGCCTCATCGGCGCGGTCAAGTTCTTTCAGTTGAGCGGCCAATACCTGCACCACGCGATCCGTTGCAATACCACGGTTCGCCAGCAGCCCCAAGCCCCAGAAAGCCCAAATCTTTTTCATGTGGTCGGCGGAGCTGGCCTGCTTCACCAGTGCATCCACCGTGGGCTGGCTCTTAGTCAGCCCGTAGGCGGCGAGTTGCACTTCGATGGCGGAATTCCGCACACCTGTATCGCTGGAATTGAGGGCCGCGGTCGTAAGCTGGCCGAGGTGATTATTCCACTCGAGTTTTCCCCTCCAGCAGTCGACGCGCGCTTCTATCTGGTCCGTTGCTCCATCGGAATGGCTTACGGCGCGTTCCAGCAGCAGTTCCGCTTGCTCCTGCGGCTTCTGGCGGTCCAGGTCCGTTTCAGATAACGCGAATGACGGCGCTGAAGAATTCTTCC
>JBAVUV010000134.1:0-1598 GCA_049696955.1 Candidatus Sulfotelmatobacter sp.
GCGCGACGTGGCTGAGGTATTTACTTCAAAAGGCGGCCGGATGATTTGCTTGAAGGGAAAGAGCGAGAATGCCTCTCTCGGTAGAACCGGTCGCAACTGGATCGTGTTGGTCTGCGCGCTCGTCTCGAAATTCCTCGGGGTGTATAGATCCTGAAATTTCAGTTGCGTGAGAATTGCAGTCGGATCATCGACTTCGCGCGCCAACACGTCTTCTTCAGATTCAATGTTTATTGAGCTGGCTGCGGGGCTTTGCCCATGCGCGCTGCTCAAGGTCCAGAGAAGCGCGAGCGCAAGCAGCGAGAACATTCGAACGGCCATCTACAATCTCTTAGTGAGTGAAGCGGATCATTGAAAAGCACACATAAATAGCCGGGGTATCTGATGTATTGAAGCTTGTCATGATAACTTCGTCTATTCTTAAAGCGTTACAGTGAACATCAGCTGCCTCCCCGACGGAGTGGCATTAGCGCCGAACTCGTCATAGTAACGCAATGAAAAGAGCCCGTACTTCGTCAACAGATTGATTGCCGGACCGGCCGCATAAATCTGGACACTCCTATGCTCGATGGTGTCGATAGCCGTAGCACTGACCTTGGTTGTGGGATTGAGATCTATCTGGTTGTTGGTCGCCTGCCATTGCGCATAGCCGACGGCACCTAAGACAACCTGCTTGAAGATATCATTGCTAAGATTGAAGCTCTTTGCCGCGCCCCACTCGAGCGGGACATCATCGCCCAGCGTGTAGTTTCTTCCCATCTGCGAACCGTAGAGCAGGTAGTGAGTATAAATAGAGAGCGACCAGGTGCGTTCAGTGTCGGCGTAAGCCACACCTCCAAGTCCAAAGACCCCAGTCCAGTGCCCAAAACCAATATTGAGCTTCGCATTGGAGTTATATGGTCCCGAAGGCGCGAAGAAGCCCGAAGACACGATTGCGTCCAACTGGCGCAAGTGCCAACCCAGATTTATCGGCTCCACGTACGTGTTGGTGATACTGCCCTTGGTAGCGCTTTGGGAAGCCTGTATCGAGGGCAAGGTTAATGAACGCCGGTCCAGAGTCAGTATGGGCTCGAGACTGGCAGCTCCATTCGCATCGGCGATGCCGAACGGTATGTCTACAAGCAACCCATAGGTCGCACCCAGGATCTTGTATGGTGAGGTCCAGAGGAAGACGTTCTGATCTACAAAAAGATCGAGATTGCCATTTCCTCCCACGTTGAGATCCAGGCACACTCTGTCGCGAGGACCACATTTCAGCGGTGCGATTTCCGCGAAATTGCTACCCGAAGCGTGATAGTAAGACCAGATGTTCGAATAGTGGATTCCTGACGGGGCCTGTTGACCACTAAGCAGACCGTTTGTTCCCAAAAGCCAGTCACCGTGCTGCGCCCGCGCCGGTGTGGCGAAGAAAATCAAGAAAACCAGACAGCCTAAGGCTAGAACCGCCGATTTGTGTCGCGTCGAGATCACAGTGAATCCTCCGAACGTTGGGAAGTCATCGAACAGCGCGACAATCTCGCGGCGCAAACAGGCACGTATTCCGGGGTGACCCAGCTAAGTTTGCGGGATTCGGACCCGCTTAAGTACGAACGCTTCTATGC
>JBAVUV010000135.1:0-7994 GCA_049696955.1 Candidatus Sulfotelmatobacter sp.
GCTGACGAAGTAAAGATCTATAAGTCAAGTCCGCGCGTGTACGGGTTGGTTTCGCAGCATTTGGGCGTGCCTGACAGTGCGATTGCGTTTGTATCGTCGAATTTCTGGGATATTGCCGGGGCCAAAAGCTTTGGGTTCTGGACGTGCTGGGTCAACCGGTGGAGTCTTCCTGAAGATGAACTGGGTATCACGCCAGATGCCACTGTGGACGATCTGGATAGGCTGATTCCTGTTCTGGAGGGATGAATTCATTCCTCCAGGTGCAATGTCTTCAAATCAACGTTGCACGCCGGTGCTGATCGGTGACCGGTTTTTTTCAGTCCGATGAAAGAAAGCATTGCGTTGAGCCTTCGATCTGCCATCGCAGGACACAGTACGAGGGACCATGAGTTCACGGCGTACGTTTATCCAAAGTGCAATTGGGGCAGCGACGGTTCTCGGCTGCCCCTCCCCACTGCTTGGCATGAATCGAAAGCGGGCATCGGATCGTCCCAATGATTCGATACCATTGCCAGTGAATACGCCTGACGTTCAGGCCCTATCTTTCATAATCGACAATGGAGTCAAGGTATTCCAGCTCACAGCAGAACCGGTGAAGCGAAAAATCGCGCCCTGGAAGACGATCGATTGCTGGGGCTTCAACGGTTCATGCCCGGGCCCCACAATCCAGGTGAACCAGGGCGATCGTGTCCGCCTGATACTGGAAAATCATCTGCCGGAATCGACCGCAATCCATTGGCATGGCCTGGAAATCCCTTACGCCATGTTCTGGGAAGTCCGGTGCTGACAATCGCTGAGATTCCTCTCGAGCGACAGGCAACACAGAAGTTGCCTGCGTTTTCGGGACCGAGTATAAACTCCCTTTCAACACCGTTGTCTCGGCGCGTGCCTTCGAGGTGCCCCGCGGCGCGGGCTTAGCTCTAGGTCCATGCTCTGTCTGCGCGCAGTTTTGCGTGTCCGTCCCGTGCCGTTTCCGTGCCGTTAACACGAAATTGCACCGAACTAGCCGCGTTAGATGCCATCTGCCGCGATCTCAGTGTATGGAACTACGTTAGGGAGCGTTTTCGAATCCCACTCTCTCCGCCAGATTTCAAATCACAGCCAAACATGCGGGTTCCGCGAGTCTGTTACTATTTTTGAGCGGTTCCTGTTACTAAAAATCGTGAAATCCCTTGATTCGCAGTATCGGATTCAAGAGGATTTCATGGCAAACCGCACCGCAACGCTGTACATCCGCATCACCAAGAACGGTAGAGATTCGTACCGCAAGCCCGTTTACCAATCCAAGGGTCGCCTCAAGCCCCAATACGCAATGGTCAATGGCGAACCTGAATACCGCAAAGAAGGCGTCTATTACGTCCGCTTCGGTACGGACGGCAGCAAGCAGCTGTTCGTGCTGATCGGCAAAGACCCCTATGTTGCGTTGGACAAGCTGGAGGAAAAGAAACGATGGCTGCGGGACCGGGAACGGCAGATCGTTCCTCAAACGTCGGCACACTCGAAACCGCAAATAAGTATGCTGAGCATGGACGATGCGGTCGAGCAGTATTTCAAAAACCTTCACTCGCAGGGGAAAGACCCGAAGACTATCCGCGCCTACAAGGTCGCTGTCGAGGATTTTCGGATGTCTTGCACGAAGAACCTCTTAAGCGAGATTGGCAGGCAGGACTTGATCGACTTCATGGGTTGGCTCCGTAGGCAATCCCCGAAATTTCGGAAAGATGGTACGCCCCGTAAGCCAAGGAGTTCCGGCGACCCGAACCGCACATACTTCAATAAGGTGAATGATGTCGTGATTTTTCTCAGTGCACACGGCATCAACCGCTTATTGAAGAAGAGTGAGTATCCCAAGTTCGCCGAAAAACCCGTGGTTTATTATGACGCCGAGCAGGTTAAGGCTCTGTACGCAGCAGCCTCGGACGAGGAGCGGTTCATTGTGGATTATTTTCTCAAGACTGGTGTGCGTGATGGGGAGGCTGGTCACGCAGAGTACAGCGATATAAAAGGCGGATTTTTGAACATCGTGGACAAACCTCATCTCGATTGGCGTCCGAAACACTGGCACATCCGTCGCATTCCAATTCCCACAGACCTTGTAGCCGCAATAGCCGAACGCCAGAGGAAAAATTCGGGTCGCAAGCTGATTTTCCCAAATGGAGCTGGGAACCCTGATCAGCACTTGCTTCGACAAGATGGCCAGCTTATATTGCGACAATTTGCTCAATGTCGCTCGCACCTCAGGAAATGTTTCAAGGTGCAGATAAGATTCCATCAACTCTTGGTGCGTCTCGGGAGGGCAGTCAAGGCTGAGACTACGGCACGCAAATGTCAGGGCCGATTCCGTCACACTCCAAAAGTCTTCGTACCGTCCAACGAGGCTGCGCAGCCAGGTGTACTCCAGTTGCTTGGTGCGCCATAGCTTGCTCAGTTCAGCGCCCTGGCCGGGAAACTTGCGGTCGCAAAGTGCGATCACCGAATGCACATCGAACAACGTACCGTAAGCGTCGAAAACTAGAACTTGTGTGCAGAGTTTCACCGTGGCCCGCTCCTCATCGATTTCAAGCAGATGCGATCGCCGATCAATCCGCGCTGCGAATCAGATAGCGAGGGCCGACTTCTCACAAACGTTCTGTGGCCTCGGGACTCTCCTCCTCCACAAATAGCCCATCGCATAATCGACAGAGATTTTTCCCGGGCCAAAGGTGAGAATAAGCACGGAGGCAAAGAGGAATGTATACGCGTCGGAGGCATAGAACTTGCCGGGATCCGAGAAGATGGAAAATAGCGCCTCGCGGTCGGCTGTGATGTAGGCTACCAGCATATCGATCGCGAGTGGTAGTGCGATGATTCTAGACCCAAGGCCCAGAAACAGTAAGGCTCCGCCCACAAGTTCAAGCGAACTGACGAAGTATGCGTTGAACGCCGGTAGCGGTATTCCCAAACTCGTGAAAAACCCCACGACCTTGGGAATGTGCATTAGCTTACCGAGTCCAGTCTGAAAGAATTGCCAGCCCCAGTAGAGGCGAACAGCAAGGAGCAGCGGGGACTGCAAAGAAGAGAATGCCCGTTCAAAAAGCGAATATGCTCGCGCACCTGCATCGATGGTCTTGTTCATGATTGTCGTCCTGACGCGGAAATAAACCCTTGGTCTGTAGAGTTGGGGGTACAAAACCAGCCCAGGCTCGACCAATTCTCAAACCAACCTTGCACTGTGGCGAGGAGCTTCTTCTCTTGAATGTCTCGTCCCTCGAAAGCCTGCATCACTGCAACCGAGAGGCTATCACCCTCTCGCAGAGCCTTGAGAAACTTGAAAGCTTCAGGCTCGATTCGTTTGAAGTAGATTGAATCGTCGACGCGGTGCACTACCAAGAAAATCGCTTGGGGCTTCTGACGCGCGACTTTGCGCAGGTGGGTCCGCTTTCCGCACTCCGAAACCGCGTTACTGGCCATCTCGCTGTCAGAGTCATCCTTCCTGATAGCAACCAGCAAATCATCTACTGCGTAATGAACGCTAAGCAGTTGAAGGTAGGGTTGGAGTCTGAAGCGCGGATCCGGATCCGAAGCTAGAACATCTCCAGGGACCAAGACCGGTTCAGCCGCACCGTCGAAAGCCTCGATTTCAGCCCATTCTAAGCGAACCATATCCAGCGCCAGGCCTGCGCGCGGTTGAAGCTGTTCCGGATGGCTTCGTAACCACCACTCTAAGCGAGAGCCCAGGTTTCGAAGAGTAAATGACTCAGAAGGACACTCGATAAGGTAGGCCTTGCACATTGCTTCAAATCGTCGTGGGCCGATAATCGCCCGAAGACCTCGAAAGTCCTCGTCCAAGGAGGCGAGTACGCGAAACCAGTATTGGCGATTGTAGATCTCAAGACGCTCAAATGAGCTCAGGCGATCATTCGGTTTGATGAACTCTGCAGCCACGTCGTGCATGGACTTGCCGTCACGAGTACGCGACTGCATCTGCTCGTCGTTAGTGAGGGGTTGCATGACCGCGTCTAGCATGCGGTGTTGGATTTCGAGCAGGTTCATGATGTGACCGCCATGTCTGCGACGAACTGATTCGCTTTAAGTGCCTCGTTGTGAACCTCTTCAAAGGATGGAATTTTGTCGTCCCACTCGAGAAGCGTCGCCGTGCGGCCTGTGCGTTCGATGGCGCGTGCGTAGAGGTTCCAGACCGGATCGATCACAGGGTGATCATGTGTATCCAGAATGTATTTTTCGAACTTCGAGTGCCCTGCGATATGGATCTGCGCCACTCGCTCCGCTGGAACCCCGTTCACGTAATCGAAGGGATCGAAATTGTGGTTTCTCGAAGAGACATAAATGTTGTTTACGTCCAAGAGAATTCCGCAATCTGCCAGTTCTACCACTTCGGTGAGAAACTGCCATTCCGTCATCTCCGATACATGGAATTCGGCATAACTGCTCACGTTCTCAACTGCGATCGGAATCTCAAGGAAGTCCCGTACTTCGCGAATTTTCTGTGCGGTATGGCGAGCAGCCTCGAACGTGTACGGCATGGGTAACAGGTCATGGCTGTACGTGCCATCTACACTGCCCCAGCAAAGATGGTCTGTGAGCCACGGGGTCTGGGTCCGCTTGACCAGAGTCTTGAGCTTTTTCAGGTGCTCCCGATTCGGTGGTTCTGGGGAACCAAAATACATGGAAACCCCATGCTGCACGACCCGGTAACGATCAAGAATCTGATCGAGGACATGCAGCGGGCGCCCGCCATCAATCATGTAATTCTCTGAGATGATCTCGAACCAACTCACAACCGGCCTCTCGGCGAGAATATGCCGATAGTGAGGTACGCGAAGACCTATCCCAACTCCAAAATCGGTGAATCCGTTGAAAGGATTTGCTGGCATGTCATTTTTTCCAAGAAAAAAGAGGGCCGGGACACTCAACCCCGACCCATTGGGGTTGAAGTGCGTTAGTTCTGCTGCGGCTTGGGTTGATCACCCATGGATTTATCATCCTTTGGTGGTTTCGAACCATCGGTTGCGCAGCCGCCCTTGCCCTTGCAATCGTTCTTGCCAGCATGCTCCTTGTCGCCGCCGCCCTGGCCCTTACAGTCGTTCTTCCCCTTACAAGCATGCTTTGGAAGTTTGTCTTTGTCCGTCTTCGCGTCAGTGCCGCCATTATCTTGCATGCTCACGGCTCGGAGTCCGGCATTGTCTTGGTTCTGGTTCGTTGTTTGTGCTTGAAGCTTCGCGCTGCTGCCAGTTAACAAGCCGGCAAGTGCCGCCCCAGCCAACATGGCCTTCATGGAAGTACTCATCTTGTTGCTCCTTTTGCGAATTGATTTTGCATTTCGGTACAGCAACACTCGTTCTCAGGAGAAGCCCCAAATCCCCTGCTTGGGAAGATTAAAGTGAATTGCCGCAAGTCATCCCCAGGCTGGAGGAAATCTCGCTGCTTTGCTCCCGGTCAGCTGAGTGTCACTTTCTGGCCATACGATGTGGGATCGGACAAGAAAGTTACAACCGGGAAAAGAATGTGTGCCGCGGGACTTGACCTTGATTTCGGCCTGCACTTTCAACTCGACAGAGCGGCGACAAAACCTAATGCGGGTTTACACCCGACTTCAGTTGATTGGGCGAATTACCCTGAAAAATGACTCCTCTGAAGCATCGCTCGAGGCCAGTTTGTGCTGATGTAACTTCTGACGATCTGTGAACATCGAACCGTTGAGTTCCGGGGACACGTTCACGAATTTTCATGAAACAGGAACCTGGAGTTAGGAATGAGGGGAAGTATAGGTTCGTCTTCGCTGTTAATGATCAACGCGCTTTCGAAAGTTGCGCTTCTGACCTACGTGCTCGCATTCTCTAGAGGTACCGGCAGCAAACCCACAACGATCATGGCCCCTGGTGGTCGCATCGATGTCTTTGTCTCCCGCGAGGGAGGCGCTGTTACGCAAGAAGACTTGATTGGCTGGGTCAGCGCTGCTTCCAAGTCCGTCTCCACCTATTTTGGTCGCTACCCTGTACCTCACGTGGAGGTACGAATCTCTACAACCGAGGGCAGAGGCGTTCGCCATGGCAGAACCTTTGGTTCGCCAACTCGAATCACCATTTCAGTCGGCCGCGACACGACCGTGGCTGATCTCAAGCGGGATTGGATTATGACACATGAAATGGTCCATTTGGCGTTTCCATCGGTGCCCGAAAGACATCACTGGATTGAGGAAGGAACTGCCACGTACGTGGAACCAATAGCTCGGGTACAGGCGGGGATTCTCTCACCTTCGCAGATGTGGAGCGACCTGATCCGCGATCTCCCTCAAGGACTGCCTGTCCCAGGAGATCAAGGGCTCGATCGCACTCACACGTGGGGACGCACCTACTGGGGAGGAGCCCTATTTTGCTTTCTTGCAGACGTGCAGATCCACCAGAAAACTCAGAATCGAAAAGGTTTCGAGAGTGCTTTGCGAGGAATTCTCGCTGCCGGCGGCAACATTTCCGAGGACTGGCCACTGGAGCGTGCGCTCAGAGTCGGAGACGAAGCTAGTGGAACGCATGTACTGGAGGACCTCTACAAGGGGATGGCAGACAAACCTGTAACAGTGGATCTGCCAAATCTGTGGCGAGAGTTGGGAATTCAACGATCTCCGGACGGCGACGTTTCTTTCGTCGATAATGCCCCACTGGCTTCGGTGCGCAAGTCTATTACGTCCGGTCCAGATTCACGGTAAGCGTCCGGTTAGGTGGGTGGTTAGCAGGAGTGTGTTGCGTACGGTCGTGTCTCGCCAAGTGGAATCCGTTGTCCCGACTTCTCAATTGTCGGCGCGACACCTATTTTATTCGCGGTTCACCGCGGCAAACACCTTCTGATCCACGGACAGGCTATTGTGGCGAAGAGCGGCGATTAGCGCTGCATAGACAACCGAGTAAAGCAGTTGAATCCCGGCAACATCCCAGTCCTGACGAAGCGCCGTACCGAACGTCAATCCCAACATGAGAAGCGCACCGGCGACCAGAGCCTCCCGAGTACGCAAACCAATGATGATGAGAAGGCCGAGCCCCGCTTCCAGCCAAGGCAAAGCATATCCAAATGGCACAATAACGGCCGTCGGAAGGACAGTGTTTTGAAACATCTTGATCATCCAGCTGACGAAATTCCCAACACCAGCCAGCAGACGGCTTGTGCCGTGCATGAAAATGTTGAGTCCCAAGGTAACACGCAGCAATGCGTAGGCGAGCGACAAATCGTCGGGGCTCCGCGGTGTCAGAACCATAAGGTTTCAATCTCCAAAGAACAGTCTGTTTGTAGAGTGCAAGGTCAAAGCGATTGCTCTTCTTACGTCCGAATACTTGTTAGATTCGCGCGATTAAAATGAGTTTCGCGCTATTCCATCCAGAGCACTGTAACTTCTGCAGCCATGTACCATCTAACGCTCTGGGATCTACGACAAAATGAAGAGATCAGGCTGGGCGAATAGCAGCGGAGCGGGAAGCTCTGGAAACGCTTGGGGTGTACCTAACTACAGCCCCAAGTAGCTTCGTGAAAGAAGTGAGGACTGAAATGTCACCTCCAGTGCACGTGTCCAACGTTCGGATCGAACGGAGGTCAGAGCCTCTTCGAATAGCGCACCTGCCAGGCGAGTCGCAGCCAGTAGTGGAAATCGAATCCGATCAGGGAGTTCTGGTGATTCGCAGAGTTCACGTTCACTACTTACTTGATGGAGCCGAGCAGGTTACAGAAATCGTGGAACGCGTCCACCGCGTATACGCAGACAAGTGTCCCGTTTACAAGACACTGCGGCCTGCTTTCGAAATTACCTCAGATTTTGAACTTACAGGGACAACCGCGACGGAAGGTACTCAATGACTCTTCAGCAAAAGCTGGATGACTTTAAAGCACACTTCGAATCCGGTGGCCCACCCTACAACGCTCCCAGGGCAGTAATCGAAATCTTTCATCGGGCCACGGAAGAGCTACGCCAGTCCGGATTGGCCGAACGCGCTTTGAAAACCGGCGATCGG
>JBAVUV010000136.1:0-1579 GCA_049696955.1 Candidatus Sulfotelmatobacter sp.
GCCCATTGCTAGTCGCAAACCAGCGCTGGCTCGGGCCAGGCGGTGAGTCTGTACACCTCGGGAAAGACCGCGACATCATTGTATTCCACGCCTATGATGCCACCACAGGCCGGCCATCTCTTCAGATCTCCACGCTAACCTGGAAGGATGGGTGGCCAGAGGCGGCGCTCGAAGGCGGTGCGGAGCCGGGAGCATCGACACATTAGGACGTGAATCAACGAGTACGACCAGTCATGACAGGACGTCGAGAGTTTCTTCGCAATACGTCGTTGGGAGCGGGCGCCTTATTTGCCTGGAAGTACTTGTCGTTTGCTGGCCAGGAAACGATCGCTGATTCGAGAATTGAGGTCTTGGTCGACGAACCGTTGGGTACGATTTCGCCCAACATTTACGGGCATTTCGCCGAAAACCTGGGCGGAGTGATTTATGACGGTATTTGGGTTGGAAAGAACTCGCTCGTCGCAAATCTCGATGGAATCCGCAAAGAGTTGATCGAGCAGATGCGCAAGATCAAAGCTCCGGTTGTTAGGTTCCCCGGCGGATGCTTTGCCGACAGCTATGACTGGCGCGACGGAGTTGGCCCGCCGGAAAAACGTCCCCGGCGCACTAACTTCTGGGAAGACGTCGAACCAACGGACGCTCCGGCCAGTCATAAGTATGATCCCAATCAATTCGGTACTAATGAGTTCGTTCATTTCTGCCAACTAATCGGAAGCCAGCCCTATCTCGCGGCAAATCTGCGCAGTTTGCCAGCTCAAGAGTTTGATCGCTGGGTTGAATACTGCAACTCTCCCGCGGGCAGCACAACGCTGGCGGATCTGCGCGCGAGTACTGGATATCCCGAGCCTTTCGGCGTGCGCTATTGGGGGGTGGGCAACGAGTCGTGGGGTTGTGGCGGAAATTTCACCGCGCAGGAATATGCCGCTGAATTCCGCCGTTTCGCTGCTTGGGTTCCGCGCTATGGGATGGAACTTTCTCTTATCGCTTCGGGGCCGAATGATGACAACTGGGATTGGACGCGTGGCTTTTTGGAGGAGGTTGTGCGCAAAGGTCCGAGCCAACTGCGGTCGATTTACGGTTTGGCGCTTCATTATTACGCGTGGAACCTGAGTCGCGGCCGTACCCGCGATTGGAACGAAGGCAAGGGTGATGCCTTGAAGTTTGACGCGGTGGATTGGTATGAACTTCTCCGGCAGGGCGCAGTCATCGAGTCATTGATTGAGGGGCACTGGCAAGTAATGGGCGAGTTCGATCGCGAGCACCGAATCAAACTGGTGGTCGACGAGTGGGGACCGTGGTATCGGCCGGGGAGTGAAGCCACGGCGGGGAACATTCTTGAACAGACTCCGACGCTGCGTGATGCGGTTTTCAGCGGCATGACACTGGACATCTTCAATCATCATCCGGAAAAAGTCGCGATGGCGAACTGCGCACAACTGATCAACTGTCTTAACAGCCTCTATCTGGCGCATGAAGACAACTTTTGCGTGACTCCGGTGGGTCATGTTTTCGAAATGTATTCGGCCCACCAGGGCGGTCAATCTCTACGCACCATCTTCTCTTCTCCACCGATCCACTA
>JBAVUV010000137.1:0-4417 GCA_049696955.1 Candidatus Sulfotelmatobacter sp.
CGAGTGACCACTGCTGCGTGACTGGTAATGCCTCCCTGCGAAGTCAGAATGCCAACGGCAACTTCCATCCCATGAATATCTTCGGGAGTGGTTTCGGCGCGCACCAGAATCACCGGATTCTTTTCCGCGCCGTGTCCAGCTTTTTCAACCGCATCGTCGGCGGTGAAAACGATTTGTCCGACAACCGCTCCCGGGGACGCAGCCAAACCTTTAGCGGTGAGCATGTCTTCGGGTTTGACATCTTTTTCGTCCAGGCGCGATACAAAGAAATCTACAACCTGGTTGGGGTCGAGGCGGAAGATCGCTTCCTCTGTCGTAATCAGTCCCTCTTCAACCATCTCGAGCGCCAGGCGCACGGCGGCAAGACCGGTACGCTTGCCGTTGCGCGTTTGCAGCATGTAGAGCTTGCCATCCTGGATGGTGAACTCGAAATCCTGCATGTCGTGGTAGTGCTTCTCCAGCCGCGTCGTGATGTCCCGCAACTGGTCGTACACATCGGGCATACGTTTCTGCAGTTCGAGAATCGGCACCGGAGTCCGAACGCCGGAGACCACGTCTTCGCCCTGCGCATTCATCAGGTATTCGCCGTAGAATTCTTTTGCTCCTGTAGCTGGATTCCGCGTGAAGCCCACACCGGTGCCGCTGGTGTCGCCGAGATTGCCGTAGACCATGGCTTGCACGTTAACAGCTGTTCCCAGCATGTCGTCGATGTTATTGATGCGGCGGTAAGTCTTGGCGCGGTCGTTCTGCCACGAGCGGAACACAGCGTCCCGCGCCATGACCAACTGCTCGTGCGGATCTTGCGGGAAGTCGCGCTTGGCATGTTTCTTCACGACTTTCTTGTATTCTTCGATCACTTCTTTCAGAGCTTTGGCGTCGAGATCGGTGTCGAGCCTGGCTTTTTTCTGTTTCTTCTTTGCATCGAAGACTTCGTCAAAGGCGTGCTTCGGAATTTCCAGAACGACGTTGCCGAACATCTGGATCAGACGGCGGTAGGAGTCTGCGGCGAATCGCGGATTGTCGCTGCGCTTGGCGAGTGCTTCCACACTCTTATCGTTCAATCCCAGGTTGAGGATCGTATCCATCATTCCGGGCATGGAAAACTTCGCGCCCGAGCGCACACTCACGAGCAACGGGTTCTCACCTGTCCCTAATTCTTGTCCCTGCAGCGCTTCCAGTTTGGCCAGCGCTTCCTCCATCTGCTGATCGACTTCTTTCGACACGTGCCCCTGCCTCATGTAATCCCGACAAGCTTCCGTCTGGATAGTGAAGCCGGGGGGAACTGGGAGTCCGGCATTGGTCATCTCGGCCAGGCCGGCGCCTTTGCCGCCCAACTCATCCTTCATCTTGCCGTGACCATCGGCTTTGCCGCCGCCGAAAGAGTAAACATACTTGGCTGTTTTGCTGTTCTTTTCCTGCGATTCAGGTTTTTCGGGGAGGGTCATTGTGGCCATGTTTATTAATCCTTTGTTGTTTAGATTTCGTAGCGCTAGCGCCCCCCGGCAACTTGCGCGTTTAAAGTTCTGTGATCCGAAATTGAGTCCGGCTGCTCGTTTATCGAAAGCGGGTTCACAAACATCCGGAGGTCACCCTTTGCCTTCGGTCACGATTTCCGAAAAATCTGCAATAGTCGAGAATTCTTTTAATAAGGTGCGAAGCAATGCCAGCCGGTTCGCCCGCAGCTTCTCATACTCGACCATTACCATGACTTTGTCGAAAAACCTGTCGACCGGTTCTCTCGCTGTCGATAGCAGCAGGAGAGCTTCCAAGTATTCTTTCTTGCTCCGATGTGCTTCGACCTTTGCGCTCGTGCTCTCCATGTAAGCCATCAAGCTTTTTTCTTCATCGGCAGTTTCCGGCAGATATTCAAACTTTTCAGCGGGCTCAATTTTCTTCTCTGAAGCTTGTCTCAAGATGTTTCGCATGCGCTTACAAGCCGCGCCAATTGCCTGAAACTCGGGCATGTGCATCACCTGCTTGACCGCCTCGGCCCGTGCCAGCGCATCCACCACATCGTCGGCGTCCGCTGCCAACACGGCTTTCACTACATCGTATGCATATCCTCGCACGTCTTTCAAATAAAACTCGAGACGCTCGCGGAAGAAAATCCGCACGGTCTCATCGAACTTCGCGTCATCGACAAACTTCTTCTCGGCTTCTGACCCTTGATATCCCGCGCGTGCATCGCGCATCAGATATGTAAGGCGCAACGGCAATTTCTTCTCTGCGATTACCTTGATAATGCCGTTGGCCTGCCGCCGCAAGGCAAATGGATCCTTCGACCCGCTCGGAACCAGCCCCAGAGCGAACATGCCGGCAATCGTGTCCGCTTTGTCGCCGATGGAAAGGACGGCACTTTCGATCGACCGCGGCACGTCATCTTCGGTAGACTCCGGTTTGTAATGATCGTAGACCGCATCGGCGATGGCGAGCCGCGTCGCTTCCGGCAGTGTGGAGTCGAGCTGCTGCACTCTCGCGTACAATCCGCCGACAACGCCCTGCAGTTCGGTGAATTCTTTCACCAGTTCAGTCGTCAAATCAGTCTTCGCCAGGCACGCGGCTTTGTGGATCACGCCGGCGCGGATCGCGATTCCGCTTTGTTTGATGATTTCGCTCAGCCAGCTGCACAAGCGCTGCACGCGGCGCGTCTTTTCATAGTAGCTGCCGAGATCCTTCTGAAAAGTCACCGTTCTGAGGGAATCCGATCGTTCTAATAATGACCGCTTCTGGTCCGTCTGCCAGAAAAAGCGGGCGTCGTTGAAGCGCGCGCGGAGTACCCGCTCATTGCCGTGCCGTATCAGGCCTTGGGGATCTCCATCTGTATTCAGCACTGCAAGAAAATGCGGCAACAATTTGCCGCTGGAATCTTCGAGCGCGAAATATTTCTGGTGATCGCGCATTACAGTAACCAGCACCTCTTCCGGCAGCGCCAGAAATTGCGGATCGAAACTGCCCAGAATCGCCGACGGAAATTCAGTGAGATTCACTACGCTATCGAGCAGAGATTTGTCTTCACGCCATCGAGCTCCAGAAATGGTACGTGTGGCCGCATCGAGAGCTTTTCGAATCTGCTGCTCGCGCTCACTCCGCCCCAAAACTTTGGCCGCACGCAGGGCGTCGACATAATCTGCTCCTGCGCGCGAAATCAGGACATCGCCGCGGCTGAGAATTCTGTGCCCGCGTGAAGTCTTCCCGGCCTCGAGCCCGCCGAACTCCAGCGGAATAGTTTCGTCGTCGAGCATTGCCACCAGCCAGCGCACCGGGCGCACGAATCTCTCATTCGGTTTGCGCCAGTACATATTTTTCGGCCAATAAATCGAGAAAATTTCTTTGGGAAGATTCTCGGCGAGGACTTCTGCAGCACTCCGGCCTTTTTTAGTGACCTTCGCAGAGAGGTATTCGCCTTTCGGCGTCGTAACCTTCTCCAGTAGCGAGACTTCTACTCCGGCTTTTTTAGCGAAAGCATGGGCCGCAGGCGTGGGCTGACCATCCTTATATGCGATGCTGGCGGAAGGCCCGTTCACCTGCTCGGTCACATCCGGTTGCGTCGCGGGAATCCCGGATGCAATCACCGCCAAACGGCGAGGCGTATCGAAATTGCTGACCTCGCCCGCGGCCAGACGTTCGCGGGCCAAGAGCGCGCTAACCCGGTCGCGCAACTCTTGCGAAGCGGCATCGATCATGCGCGCTGGAATTTCCTCGCAGCCGATTTCTAGCAGAAAGTCTGGCATGTCCTCAAATTCCTAGTTTCTCAAACCAAGTGGGAAACAAATGTGACGCTGATCATCCGGCAAATCAAGATCCCACCGGCGACAACTTCTCGCGCGCTCTTTTCGGCGCTTGGCGGCTGACGGGCTCAGGCTCGTCCGATTTCATTGCGCCGGAAGGTTCGCTTTCTTGCTGATCCACCCAAGCCTTGGCAATGCCTACGGCAAGCGCACGCACGCGAGCGATCACTCCGACACGCTCGGTGACCGAAATTGCACCGCGCGCATCGAGAATGTTGAATAGATGGGAACACTTCAAACAAAGATCGTAAGCCGCCAGGACTGGGAACCGCGTCTGGCGTGCGATTCTGTCGCCGGAAAAATCGTCCTTCGATAATTCGGAATATTGAGCAATCAGCGCCTTGCACTCCGCCTCGTACAACCGGAAGTGCTCCCAGGTTTTTTCAACATCCGCGGCCTCGAAGTTGTAAACCGAAAACTGCAGCTCATCGGCGAGCCGCACGTCGCCATACTTCACTTCACGCCCGGTTTCCGGATCGCGCGCCCACACAATGTCATAGATCGAATCCACATCCTGAAGAAATGCCGCGATGCGCTCCAGGCCGTAGGTAAGCTCCGCGGAAATCGGAAATAAATCTATGTCGCCGCACTGCTGGAAATAAGTGAACTGCGTGATCTCCAGTCCATCC